>NZ_JAJQRC010000023.1:0-42367 GCF_046533115.1 Treponema sp. TIM-1 | reverse complement strand
GCCCCTTGGGGCGGAACCAAGGGTATGTACCCTGAGTCAAATACCTTATGAGAACAACATACCCCGACCGCTTGCGGCGGGGTTGTTGATTTAATCCCCCCGCAATGCTATAGTAAACTCCAACGATACCGTGCGGCAGAGCCGGGCGGCGGGGTAGTACGCTTTCCGGATGAAAGGACAGGACATGGATTACAAACAAGCCGGGGTTAATATTGAGGAAGGGTACCGGGCGGTGGCGAAATACCGGGACCTGGCCGCGGGAACCACCAATGCGGCGGTGATCAATGGGATAGGCAGCTTTGCGGGAATGTTCTCCCTTAAGGAACTGATAAGGGCCGGCGCCGGAATGGAAGATCCGGTGCTGGTCTCGGGCACCGATGGGGTTGGTACCAAGCTGGAACTGGCCTTTAAGCTGAAAAAATATGATACCGTGGGCATTGATTGTGTGGCCATGTGTGTAAACGATATCCTCTGCCACGGAGGGCGGCCCCTGTTTTTTCTGGACTACATCGCCTGCGGCAAACTTGATGCGGAGGTGGCGGCGGAAATCGTTACGGGGGTGGCTGCCGGCTGCCGTGAAACCGGGAGCGTCCTCCTGGGGGGGGAAACCGCGGAGATGCCCGGTTTCTACGAAGCGGGCAAATACGATATCGCGGGATTTGCCGTGGGTATGGTTGACCGGAAAAATATCATAGACGGAAGCAGGATACAAGCGGGGGATACCCTCGTGGGAATTGCCTCATCGGGGCCCCACTCCAATGGGTTCAGCCTTATCCGTAAGGTCCTTCCCGATTTGCATGAGGATTTTGGCGGTATGCCCCTGGGAATGGCCTTGCTGGAGCCGACCCGGCTGTACGTAAAACCCGTGCTGGCCCTGCTGGAGCAGATGGAAGTCCGGGGTATGGCCCATATCACCGGGGGGGGCTTTTACGAAAATGTCCCCCGGATGTTTTCCCGCCCCTTGGATGCGGTCTTCGGCATCCCCCCTGCCAAAGCAGCGGGGACCGGTAACGCCTGGACCATTCCCCCTGTTTTTGCCCGGATCGCCTGGGGAGTGGCCGGCGGCGGCTCTACCGGCCCGCAAGCCCAGGAGGCGGGGGCGGAACTGCTGGAAACGGATGAAGCCCTGCGAAAATTAATGTTCAACACCTACAATATGGGGATAGGTTTTGTCCTGGCCCTGGCCCCGGAGGACAGCGGCAGGGCGATAGATTTTCTCGACCGCCGGGGGTATCCCGCCTGGGAAATAGGGACGGTCAAGGCCGCCCGGGGTACTACCGGAGCCGTGGCTTTTGTCTAACCCGCCTGTTTCCGGCCGGGGGCCGGTGGATATTTTGGTCCTGGTTTCCGGGAGCGGTACCAACCTCCAGGCACTGATCGATGCGGAAAAACAGGGCCGGCTGGGTCCCGGGCGGGTGGCTATCGTGGTTTCGGATCGTCCCCAGGTTTATGCCCTTACGCGGGCGGCGGCCGCGGGGATCCCCACCCTGACGGAACCGGTGAATCCCCTCCTCGCCCCAAAGGAGCGGCGGCGGGATCTTTCGGATCGGCTTCTGGGGATAGCCCGGGAGCGGAAGATCGGCCTGGTGGCGCTGGCGGGTTTTCTCTCGATTCTTGAGGGGGACTTTATCCAGGCCTATGGGGGCAGGATCATCAACCTGCATCCAAGCCTGCTGCCAAAGTTTGGCGGGCCGGGCATGTACGGCCTCCGGGTTCACCGGGCCGTGCTGGCGGCAGGGGAAAAAGAGTCGGGCTGCACCGTACACCTGGTTGATGCGGGGACCGACACCGGGCCGATCCTCCTGCAGCGGAAGGTCCCGGTCCTTCCCGGGGATACCCCGGAGGGGCTCGCGGAACGGATCCATGGGGAGGAACATATCGCCATAGTTGCGGCCGCGGCCATGATGGCGGAAAAACTTACCATTTGAGGGAGAATGCATGAAACAACGGGCACTGATCAGCGTCTTTAACAAGGACGGTATCCTGGAGCTGGCTTCGTTTTTGGCCGGATCAGGGTGGGAGCTCCTTTCCACCGGGGGAACCGCAAAATATCTGGAGGAACATCAGCTTCCTGTTACGGATGTGGCGGCGGTGACCGGATTTCCCGAATGTCTGGACGGCCGGGTAAAAACCCTGCATCCCGCGATTCACGCCGGACTCCTCGCCCGGCGGAATGAAAAATCCCACCTCGACACCCTGGAAAAGTTGAAGATTTCTCCCATTGATTTGGTCTGTGTGAACCTCTACCCTTTTTTTGAAAAGGTCCAGGCCGGACTTTCCCTGGAGGAGACCGTGGAGTTCATCGACATCGGGGGACCCACCATGCTCCGTTCGGCGGCGAAAAATTACCGGGATGTGCTGGTCCTTACCGACCCGGCGGATTACGGGGACCTTATCGCCGGCCTCAAAGCGGGAACCCTCAGCGCGGAATTTCGCAAGCGCCTGGCGGGAAAGGTCTTTGACCTTACCTCCGCGTATGACGGGGCCATTGCCCGGTACCTCCTGGATGAGAAATACCCGGAGTATCTGCCCCTTTCCCTCCGCAAAGCCCAAACCCTGCGGTATGGCGAAAACGGCCACCAGGGGGCTGCCCTTTATTTAAACACCGACCGCCCGGGGGCGCTGGGGGCCATGGAACAACTCCACGGCAAGGAACTCAGTTACAACAATATCCGGGATCTGGATCTGGCCTGGAAAGCGGTGTGCGCCTTTGGCCTGGGGGCGGATCATACCAAGCCCCAGGGGGAGGAAGACCTGGAGCGGCTGTTACCGGAGCTTTCGGCTGCGGCCAGGGGGAAATCCCCGGTCTGTTGTGTGGCAATAAAACACAATACCCCCTGTGGAATAGCCCTGGGGAATACCCTGGGGGAGGCCTACGAAAAAACCTATGCCTGCGATCCGGTTTCCATCTTTGGGGGTATTGTCGCTTCCAATGTTCCGGTGGACGCTGCTACCGCGGAAAAACTGGGGGAACTTTTCCTGGAAATTGTGGCTGCGCCGGATTTTGAGGAAGACGCCCTGGAGATCCTCAAAAAGAAAAAAAACCTCCGGATCATCCGCGCCCCGGCTGCTCCCCGGGAGCAGGTGGAATATGCTGCCATTGACGGCGGCTTATTGGTGCAGGACGTAAACCGCCGGCTCCTGGAAAAATGGGAGGTGGTTACCAAAACAGCCCCCCTTCCTGAGGACAGGGAGGATATGATCTTTGGGATGCGGGCGGTGGCCTATGTTAAGTCCAATGCCATAGTGGTGGTAAAAAATCAGGCCGCGGTGGGCATAGGGGGAGGCGAAACCAACCGGATTTGGGCGGCGGAGCTGGCCCTGAAACGGAGCGCCCGGCTGATCGCCGCTGCTGCCGAAGCCGGGAAAGACGACGGCGTCCCCGCCCGGGTTCTGGCTTCGGATGCCTTTTTCCCCTTTCCGGATGTGGCCGAGGCCGCGGCTGCGGCGGGGATCAAGACCATCATCCAACCCGGGGGCTCCCAGAATGACAAGCTTTCCATTGAAACCTGCGATAAGCTGGGGCTTGCCATGGTTTTTACCGGGATCCGGCATTTTAAACATTAGCGGCCAAGGCTTTCGACTGGCGCTATTATAGGAAAGGTAGTATGAAGGTTTTGATTATCGGTTCAGGGGGAAGGGAACATGCCATTGCCTGGAAGTTGGCCCAGTCGGATAGGATAGACCGGGTTTTTGTCGCCCCTGGAAACGGCGGTACCGCCGGAGAAGCCAAATGCGTCAACCTTCCCGTTTCCGATGAGGCTGCCCTGGCCGCCTGGGCCCGGCAGGAGGGGATAGACCTTACCGTGGTAGGCCCCGAGGCGCCTTTGGCGGCAGGGGTGGTGGACCGGTTTCGCGCCGCGGGGTTAACTATCGTAGGCCCCGACAAAAACGCCGCCCGGCTGGAGGCAAGCAAGGGCTTTGCCAAGTCTTTTATGGAAAAGTACGGCGTCCGGGCGGCCCGGAGCACAACCTTTACGGATCACGGCGCGGCCGTAGCCTACGGGGCAAAACATTTTGCCCGGGATAACCCGCCCCCCCTGGTGATCAAGGCCGACGGCCTTGCCGCGGGCAAGGGGGTGATCATCGCCCTCAGTCAGCGTGAGGCGGAGGACGCCCTAAAGGCCTTTATGCGGGAGAGCACCCTGGGCGAGGCGGGGCAAACCGTGGTGCTGGAGGATTATCTTGCGGGCCGGGAAGTATCGATCCTGGCCGCGGTGAGTTCCGCGCCGGGAAA
The DNA here is from genome assembly GCF_046533115.1 of Treponema sp. TIM-1. Lineage (NCBI taxonomy): Bacteria > Pseudomonadati > Spirochaetota > Spirochaetia > Treponematales > Treponemataceae > Treponema > Treponema sp. TIM-1. The sequence continues at coordinate 38,130 of NZ_JAJQRC010000023.1, read as the reverse complement.
GGCCGGTGGGGCCATCCTTCCCTTTGTGTCCGCCCGGGATCATAAACGCCGTTTTGAGGGAGGGCAGGGACCCAATACGGGGGGTATGGGGGCCATTGCCCCGGTGCCGGATTTTTCCCCCGCCGCCCAAGAGGATTTCCGGCGGGCCATCCTGGAGCCGACCCTCCAGGGTATGGAACAGGAAGGGATGGATTACCGGGGGTTTATCTTTTTCGGCCTCATGGTCAGGGAAGATCAATGTTTTCTTTTAGAGTACAATGTGCGGTTGGGGGATCCCGAGACCCAGGCGGTGCTTCCCCTTTTGGAATCGGATCTGGGGGAATTGTGCCTTTCCATGCTTGACGGAAGCCTGGGGAGTTTTTCCCTGCGCTGGAAGCCCGGCGCGGTTTACGCGCCGGTGGCGGTCGCCGGGGGCTATCCCGGTTCCTACCGCAAGGGGGACCCCATCACCATAGACCGGGAGGTCCTCGCCAAAACCGGGGCCCGGCTTTTTATCGCCGGGGCATCGACCGGCGATGCAGGGGACCTGTATACTGCCGGAGGCCGGGTCCTGGCACTATCCGCCTGGGGCAGCGACGGCGATGAGGCTCATGCCCGGGCCTACCAGGCCATAGAGGCCGTGCACTTTAACGGCATGGCCTTCCGCCGGGACATAGGCCGTGAATAGGGTGTTAAATGAGGCTGCTTTAGAACCTCAGTTTTTAAATTAACTCAAATTAATAGTAAAGGGGAGCGTTTTTATGGAAGAGATAATCAAATTTTTGCAGGACCAGCAGGTTTTTTTTCTTGCCACTACCGAGGGGGATCAACCCAGGCTGCGTCCCATGGGAGCGGTGATGGAATACAAAGGTAAACTCTACCTTTGTACCAATAACCAAAAGGAGATGTACAAGCAGATGAAAGCCAACCCCAAGGTGGAGCTCGGCGCCTGTTCACCGGAGGGGCAAACCCTCAGAATCTCCGGAGTGGTGGCCTTTGATACTTCCCGGGAGGCAAAAGAAAAGATCCTGGAGGCGCTCCCCAGGATAAAGCAGATGTATTCCGTGGATGACGGTATATTTGAAGTTTTCTATTTTGAGCAGGGAACCGCGGTTTTTAGCGATATGCAGGGGGGCAGGCAGGAGATCCGGTTGTAAGCCGGGGCCTTAGCGCTTTAGCAGATACAGGCCCAGCGCCGATGCCATGAGGGCATGCACATAGGGGGGGCTGCCCATGTCCTTGAGCGCCTCGTTCTCCGGGATAATTTCCACCGCTATATATTCATCCTCGTCTAAATGCCGGGTCTTCCGGTATTCCAGGGATTCGGCTAAAAAAAAGTGAACCCGGTTCGACATGAGCGCCGGATTTGGGCGCATCTCCCCGATTTTCCGTATTTTTCCCGGCGCATAGGCGGTTTCTTCCTCCAGTTCTCTGGCTGCCGCCGCTGCGGGATCTTCCCCCGGCTCTACAACGCCCCCGGGAAATTCAAGGCTCAGTTCCCGGGAACCATGACGCCATTGCCGGACCATGACAAAGGCCTTTCCCTGCTCCGTTTCTACCACCGGAATGACAATGGCCCAATCCGCGGCCTCCAGTACGGTAAAACCCTTACGCTCCCCCTCCGGGGACAGGCTGGAAGTCTCATGAATCGAAAATACCGGACAGGTAAAAACCTGCTTCCGGCTCTGTTCCTTCCAGATAAGATGACCAGTATCCATAGTATCCTTTTGGCCGGAATCCGGGGAACCATCGTTCTTTCCCCCATTCCGTAGCCATAGATGAATATACTTCATATCGTTGGGTCCGTCAATTTAGCGTGCCAGGCACCGGAGATTGGCAAACAGCTAGCCTGAACCTGCCACACCCCAAAAAACCTTTTGACAAGATCGATCCTTGGCTTTATGCTAAGAGAAGGGAGCATAAACGACGTGGCTTTAGCGGCGCCCTAAAGGAGTTTGCGATGGCGATTATTACGATTTCCCGTGAATTGGCAGCCATGGGAGATGAAACTGCCCATGAGCTGGCGAAACTTTTGAATTACCGTTTTGTGGATAAGCTGAGCCTGGAGGAACGGATAAAATCTTACGGCGTGGCGGATCGGAAATTTGAAAAGTACGATGAACGGAAGCCGTCCCTTTTTGCGTCCCTATCCCAGGACCGGGATGATTATCTTCATTATTTAAAAACCGCGATCTTTGCCGAAGCCGGAAGCGGAAATTGTGTTTTTATCGGCCGGGGAGCCGGGGCGGTCTTTAGAAACATACCCGGAGTCTTGTCAGTCTTTCTGGTTGCCCCCGGCGAAATACGGAATGAGCGGGTAAAGAGTTATTTCCACTGCGATGACCGGCGGGCCCGGCAGATCATTGAGCAAAGCGATCAAAACCGTGTGGGATTTCACCGTTATTTTTTTGATATTGATTGGCGATCCCCGGACAATTACCATCTTACCCTGAACACCGGTTATTTATCGCCGGCGGCATGTGCGGAACTCATCAAAAACCTCCTGGAAAAACTGATCTCCGAGGAAATAGAGATCCAAAACCTCCGGAAACTCCGGGAATTGATCCTGTCGCAGCGGGTGGTTCATCATATTCTCTATGAAAAGGAAATACCGATCCATTTCCTGGAATCTTCATCTTCGGAAAACGCGGTAACCCTGTACGGCGTTGCCAGTTCCCAAGCCCTGGTGGAAGCGGCGGTTTCTTCCGCCCGGGAAGTCCCCCCGGTGGCCGATGTGCGGTCAGAGATCCAGGTGGTTCAGGAATACAGTGTGATGCCTTAGTACCTAAGCCGGTACAACCAAAGAGATGTAACCACGAACCGGGGGGAATAATTAACCACGAACTACACGAACCACACGAACAAAGAGGAAGGAGGAGTTAGAAGTTAGGAAATTTGGTACTGGATATTGTTTAGATGATTAATTACGAACAAAAGCATGATCTTAATGAAAAGTTCGTGTGGTTCGTGGTTTTTTCGGTCCTTTGTTGAAACTGAGAATTGCCCGGACCGAGGGAGGGGTTCTTGTCAGGCTGCCTTCCAGCAGGTATAGTTACGTTATGGAATTCTTGAAGCGTACAACCACGTGCGGCGCCCTGGGTAAGGCCGATGTAGGGAAGAAGGTGATCCTCAACGGCTGGGTACACCGAAAACGGGATCACGGGGGAATTTCCTTCATTAACCTTCGGGACCGGTATGGGATAACCCAGGTGGTGGTGGATGCCGCCGGGGAGACCGGAGCGGAAAAGGAATTGGCCCGTATCGCCGGGGAACTCCGGAACGAGTATTGTATCGCCGTGGAAGGGATCGTCCGCCCCCGGCCCCCCTCGATGGTGAACCCTGAAATGGCCACCGGTGAAATTGAAGTGGCCGCGGAAAAACTCCTTGTGTTAAACCGTTCCGAGGTACTTCCTTTTCAAATTGATGAAGAATCCGACGCCAAAGAGGAAACCCGCCTTACCTACCGGTACCTGGATCTCCGATCCGGGGGCATGCAGCGGCGGATCCGGCTCCGCAGCGAGCTGTGTTTTGCGGTTCGGGAGTGGATGACTTCTCAGGATTTTTACGAAATTGAAACCCCCACTTTTATCCGCTCCACCCCGGAGGGCGCCCGGGATTACCTCGTACCCTCCCGGCTCTATCCGGGGAAATTTTATGCCCTGCCCCAATCCCCCCAGCTCTACAAACAGATCCTCATGGTGGCGGGATTTGACAAGTATTTCCAGATTGCCCGCTGTTACCGGGATGAGGATGCCCGGGGGGACCGGCAGCCGGAATTTACCCAGATTGATATCGAAATGTCCTTTGTGAGCCGGGAGGATGTCCTGGCCGCGGCCGAGGGCCTTTTGGGTTATGCCTTTAAGAAAACCCTGAACCGGGAACTTCCCCCCCATTTTACCCGGCTGACCTTTGAGGAGGCCCTGGAACGTTACGGTACGGATAAGCCGGATCTCCGTTTTGCTATGCCCCTCCAGGACTTTGGTCCCTATACGGCGGAGGGAGGGTTCCAGGCTTTCAAGGACGCCCTCACTGCCGGGGAAGCGGCCAAGGCTGCCGCGGCCACCCGGGGTATCACCCAAAACAGCGGCGGCGTTAAAGCCCTGGTGGTCCCCGGAGAACTTATGGGCAAGGCGGGGAAGGGCCCCTATTCCCGGAAGCAGATCGAGGAGCTTGAGGCCCAGGCGAAGATCTACCGGGCCAAGGGCCTGGCCTGGATGAAGGTGGCGGGCACCGAAGAGGCCCCGGTTCTGGAAGGGGGGGTCTCCAAGTTTTTTGGAGACGGAAGTTCCGGCGAAAACGGGTTGGCCCAAAGGATCCTCTCCGGATTGGGAGCCAAGCCCGGGGACCTGATCCTGATCACCGCCGATGCCGACCGGCGGATCGCCAACATCGCCCTGGGGGCGGTACGGTCCAAGCTTGGCCGGGACCTGGGCCTTTTGGACCCCGGCCGTTTTGAGTTTGTCTGGATCCTGGACTTTCCCCTCTTTGAATTTAATGACGAGGAAAACCGCTGGGAAGCGGCCCACCATATGTTCTCCTATCCCCAGGAACAGTACCATGCCACCCTGGAACAGGACCCCGGAGCGGTCAAGGGGGATCTCTACGACCTGGTCCTTAACGGTTTTGAACAGGCTTCGGGTTCCATTCGTATTCACGACCCGGAATTGCAGCAGCGGATCTTCAGCATTATGGGCTTTGACCCGGAGGAGGCGGAGCAAAAGTTCGGCTTCCTTACCGGGGCGTTTAAATACGGCGCTCCCCCCCATGGAGGTATCGCCCTGGGACTGGACCGGCTGGTGATGCTCATGGCCGGGGAAACTTCGATCAAAGAGGTGATCGCCTTCCCGAAAAATTCCTTTGCGGTGAGTCCCATGGACGACAGCCCCGGGGAGGTGGATCCCAAACAACTGGATGAACTCCACCTGGCGGTGGTCAAGCCCCCTGAAAAAAAGCCGTGAAAGAATATCTGGACCTTTTGTGGACCTTCTTTAAAATGGGATGTCTTACCTTTGGCGGGGGGTATGCCATGCTTCCCGTGATTGAGCGGGAACTGGTGCGGCATAAGGGCTGGGCTACCATGGACGAGGTGATGGATTATTATGCCATAGGCCAGGTTACCCCGGGGATTATCGCGGTAAATGTATCTACGTTTATCGGATGCAAAAAAAAGGGTATCCTGGGAGGCATCGTGACCACCCTGGGGTTTGTGCTTCCTTCCCTTATCATTATTACGGTCATTGCCGCGGGGCTGCAAAATTTTTCCGAATCCGAGGTCGTCCAGCATGCCCTCAAGGGGATCCGGGTGGCGGTGGGGGCGCTTATCCTGGATGCGGTCCGCAAACTCTTTAAGGGGGCGGTGAAGGATTTCAAGGCTTTGGCGCTTTGCCTCGTGGTTTTCGGCCTTTCGGCGTTTTTTAAGATCTCCCCGGTACCGATGGTGATAAGCGCCGGCCTTGCGGGGTTCCTGCTCTACCGGCCCCGGAACAAGCGCCCTGCCACGGGACCTTCCAATTCCGGGGAAGGGGCACCGTGATTTTTCTCATCCTCTTTGGGGAATTTTTCAAGATCGGTCTTTTTGCCGTGGGCGGCGGACTCGCGACCCTGCCCTTCCTCTACCGGCTGGCGGACCACTACGACTGGCTGAGTTACGAGACCATCGCCGATATGATCGCCATCTCCGAATCCACCCCCGGCGCCATCGGGGTGAATATGGCCACCTATGCGGGGTTTCAGGCCGCGGGTATCGCCGGGGCGGTGATCGCTACCCTGGGGCTGATCACCCCTTCGATTATCGTAATCCTCATCGTGGCCCGGATCCTCACCGCCTTTAGGAATAGCCCGGTGGTGGCTTCGGTTTTTCAGGGCCTTCGTCCCGCGGCCACCGGGCTCATCGCCGCCGCGGGCTTGGGGGTTATCCGGCTTTCCCTGTATAGCGGTCCGGCCCCCCGCTGGTATGACCGGATCCACTGGCCGGAACTGGCCCTGTTTGTCCTGCTGTTTCTGCTTATCTATCGCTTCAAAAAGCATCCGGTGTGGTACATCCTGGCCGCAGGGGCCGCGGGGATAGTTTTGGGTTTGTAACGCATGGTTAACAGCGGGCAGTAGCGCTGAAAACTATGCTGCTTTGGCATAGGACTTGAAAAATAGGGGTGACGTTTCGAACAAAAGGAGCGTGTTTTTCGGGTGATTCGTGGTTAATGAAGAACCCAGGAGCAAGCTCCGGGGTATGGTCTCCGTCTTCCAATCATCTTGGGGGCCGCAGATGTTCCGCCAGGAGTTTCTTTTTGTCCTCGGGAATGGGGATGCTTTCCCCCTTAATAAAATCATAGTGGACAATCACCGCCGTACCCTTGGTACAGAACCGCCCTTCCTGCCAGGCTTCATGGCCCACCGTAAAAGATTTGGTTCCTATCCGTTCCACATAGGTTCTGATTTCCACATCATGGTGAAAGAAAAGCTGGTCCAGAAAATCGTAGTCCGTGTGGGCCATGATCAGGGTCCAGTCCTGGTGGGAAAGGCTCAAGGTGGGACAAAAGATACGGAACAGGGGAGTCCGGGCCGATTCGAACCAGATCGCCAGAATTACGTTGTTGATATGCCCCAAGCCGTCCACATCCCCAAACCGGGGACTTACCGTCGTCGAAAACATAAAAAACTCCAAAAGAAATCCCGATAATCGGAATTTTTGTCTAAAAGTTCGGCCGTCAAACTTTCCCGGAATCCCCATATAAAATGAAGAACCGGTTTCAAAACTCAGGTGGGTTTTTACGACCCCCTCTATTTAGACCCGCGCAGGCAAAACAGGTTGCAAAATGACCTGCCGGGTCCCCCTGTTCGAAGGGAAAGGAGGGGGTACCGTGTCGGCAGCGGCTTGTCGCAGGATAAAATTAGTTCATCCTTTACCGGCGCTCCCCTTGCTCTTAATTGTTGGTAGGGGGCTTTTTCCCCCGGACCGCGGGTTTTGGGGCGTTTGTTATGGCCCCGGATTCGGTCCGCGGCGGTTTTTCCCCGGTCCCGTAGTAGGCGTCCCGGTAGAGCTGTTTTATTTCGCTCAGCAGGGGGTAACGGGGGTTGCCGCCGGTACATTGGTCGTCAAAGGCCTGCATGGACATATCCTCCAGGATATCCAGGAAGGCTTTTTCCTCGATACCGATGTCCCGGATGGTGGGGGGAATCTCCAATTCCTTTTTTAAAGCCTCCAGGGCCGCCAGGTATTTTTCCACCTTGTCCTCCGGGGTTTTGCCCCCCAGCCCCAGGTAGTCCGAGATCCGGCCGTACCGGTCTATGGCCACGGGGTACTTGTATTGGGGGAAGGTCGCCTGTTTCCGGGGGGCGTCCACCGCGTTGTACCGGATCACATGGGTAAGGAGTACCGCATTGGCCAGGCCGTGGGGAACGTGGAAGGCGGAACCCAGCTTGTGGGCCATGGAGTGGCAGACCCCCAGCATGGCATTGGCAAAGGCCATCCCCGCCATGGTGGAGGCATAGTGGACCTTTTCCCGGGCCTTGGGATTTTTCGCCCCCTCCTGGTACGCTCCGGGGAGGTACTTAAAGAGGAGCCGCAGCGCTTCCAGGGCCAGGCCGTTGGTGAACTCCGTGGCAAAGACCGACACATAGGCTTCGGTGGCGTGGACCACAGCGTCCAGCCCTGAATAGGCGGTAAGGCTTTTCGGCATATTCATGATAAAGTCCGGGTCCACAATGGCCATGTCCGGGGTCAGGGTATAATCGGCGATGGGGTACTTGATGTTCTTTTTTTCATCGGTGACCACCGCAAAGGGGGTTACCTCGGAGCCGGTCCCGGAGGTGGTGGGGATCGCCACGAAGATCGCCTTTTTCCCCAATTCGGGGAATTTGTAGATCCGCTTCCGGATATCCATAAACCGCATGGCCAGTTCCCCAAACTGAACCATGGGTTGTTCGTACATGAGCCGCATGATCTTGGCGGCGTCTATGGGACTACCGCCCCCCAGGGCGATCACCACATCGGGTTTAAAGATGTTCATGATATCCACCCCCTTGTAGATGGTGGCCAGGTCCGGGTCGGGGCGGACATCAAAAAAGATCTCGTATTCGATCCCCATGCTTTGCAGGGGGACGGTTACCCGGTTCACAAACCCCGCGTCGAAAAGGTATTTGTCGGTAACGATAAACGCCCGCTTCCTGCCCCGGAGATCCCGGAGCCCTTCGGAGACGGCGTTTTGTTTGAAATAAACCTTGGGCGGTACCTGGAACCACAACATGTTTTCCCTCCGCTCGGCAATGGTTTTTACATTCATCAGATGTTTCACCCCCACGTTTTCGCTGATCGCGTTCCCTCCCCAGCTTCCACAGCCCAGGGTAAGGGAGGGCTCCAGCTTGAAATTGTAAATATCCCCGATGGCCCCCTGGCTGGCGGGCATGTTGATAAGCACCCGGCCGGTGTTCATCATCTCCCCATATAACTTGATCCGGTCACGGTTGTGTTGATCCGTGTACAGTACCGCGGTGTGCCCCAGCCCTTCAAGCTGGATCTCCTCCCGGGCGATCCGGCAGGCGTCGTCAAAATCCCGGGCGCGGAACATGGCCAGCACCGGGGAGAGTTTTTCGTGGGCAAAGGGTTCGTTGGGGGAAACCTCGTTGATTTCCGCGATGAGGACCTTGGTTTCCTCAGGGACCGTGATATTCGCCATGGCGGCGATTTTATAGGCCGGCTGCCCTACAATATCCGCGTTGACCCTGCCGTCCTTCATGATCACCGCCCCGAGTTTTTCCTTTTCCCCGGGGCTCAAAATATAGGCCCCCCGGAGGACAAATTCTTCGGTCACCTGCTTGAACACCGCATCCAGGATGATCACCGACTGCTCGCTGGCACAGATCATCCCGTTGTCAAAGGACTTGCTCATCAGGATGGAACTCACCGCCATCTTGAGGTGGGCGGTCTCGTCGATAATCGCCGGGGTGTTCCCCGCCCCTACCCCAATGGCGGGTTTCCCCGAGGAATAGGCGGCCTTGACCATGCCCGGCCCCCCGGTGGCCAGGATCAGGTTCAGCCCGGGGTGGCGCATCAGGGCCGAGGAAAGCTCCACCGTGGGTTCGTCGATCCAGGCGATCACGTCCTCGGGGGCGCCGGCCTTGACCGCCGCGTCCCGGACGATCCGGGCGGCCTCCACGGTGGCCTTTTTAGCCCGGGGATGGGGGGAGAAGATGATGGCGTTCCGGGTTTTCAGGGTGATAAGGCTCTTGAAAATAGCGGTGGAGGTGGGGTTGGTGGTGGGGACTATCCCCGCGATAAGACCGATGGGTTCGGCGATCTTCACGATCCCCGCCTCGCTGTCCTCCTCAATGATACCGCAGGTTTTTTCCGCCGCATATTTGTTGTAGATGAATTCCGAGGCAAACTGATTCTTGATCACCTTGTCCTCGAAAACCCCCATGCCGGTTTCCTCCACCGCGAGTTTGGCCAGCTTGAGCCGGTTCTCGCTAGCCGCCTGGGCGGCATGGCGGAAGATAACATCCACCTGGGCCTGGGTGTATTCGGCGAATTTCCGCTGGGCCGCGGCCACCCGCACCACCAGTTCGTTTAATGCTTCCTGGGTACTTATTGCCATACAATGCTCCGTTTAAATATAGATAGAAATATATCGATATATTTCTATCTATAAAATAATGAAAAAAACTATTTTTGTCAAGGAACCGTACCAACTGGTCGGTAAGTCGCAGTTGCAACAAAGAAAACCACGAACCACACAAACCTCACGAACAAAAGAAAGAATTCAGGGATTAATTTCAGGGCATCGAAGTAAAAGTTCGTGTTTTTCGTGGTTATTTTAAATTGAGGATTGCTGCCAACCGGTTCATAGGCGCCGCAAAGCCGCCGCGCAAGGGATTGGAGGGGTGCGAAGCAGCCACGGCGCTGTGCGCCGGGGCCGGAGCGATAGCGGAGCCCCGAAAAGCCCGGTTTCCGGCGCGCAGCGCCGGAAATGCGCCCAAATTCCTGATAGGACGCTGCGCTATTGACAAAACAGGTAAAAAGATACAACTATCGCTGATAGATTTCCTGCAAAAGAGGAAAATTTGCGTTTGTTTACGTAAGGAGCGGTGTCATGGAGTTGTATGATTTTTCTGTTAAAAATATTGATGGGGAAGATGTTTCCCTTGCCGGGTACCAGGGTAAGGTGCTTTTGATCGTAAACACGGCAACCCACTGCGGTTTTACGCCGCAATATACCGGCTTGCAGCAATTATATGCCCGTTATCAAGAAAAGGGCTTCGAGATTCTTGATTTCCCCTGCAATCAGTTTGGCGGCCAGGCACCCGAGGACGATGCGGAGATTCAAGATTTTTGCACCTTGCATTACCATACTACCTTTCCGCGTTTTGCGAAGATCAACGTGAACGGCAAGAACGCAAGTCCCCTGTATGCCTATCTGAAAGAACAACAGACGGGTACCCTGGGGGCACGTATCAAATGGAACTTCACCAAGTTTCTGGTGGACAAAAACGGAAGGGTAGTTCGGCGGTATGGCCCGGATCAAAAACCGGAAGTGATTGAAAAAGACCTGGTGGAGCTGTTGGGCTTGTAATCCATGGATTATGGATGATGCGGATGGGCTGCAAGGCTTTTAAGGGACGGGGGAATATTATATGAACGAGACTATTGCCCTATTGCGGGAATCCGGGGCTATGCTGGAAGGGCATTTTTTGCTCTCCTCGGGGCGGCATTCGGACCGGTATTTTCAATGCGCCCGGCTGTTACAGTACCCTGACCGGGCGGCGGCAGCCTTGCAGCCGGTGGCGGAACGGATCCGGCAGGACCTGGACGCGGGCAGGCTGGTTATAGACGCCATTGTGGGGCCCGCCATGGGGGGGATCCTGGTGGCCTATGAGTTGGGCCGTCAGCTGGGGCTCCCCGCCTTTTTCACCGAACGGGATGAACGGGGAGCCATGACCCTGCGCCGGGGGTTTGCAGTGGAAGCGGGCGCGGCTATCCTCATCGCCGAAGACGTGGTCACGACGGGAAAGTCATCCGGGGAAAGCGCCGTGGTCCTGGAAGGGCTCGGGGCCCGGGTTACCGCCCTCGCCTGCCTGGTAGACCGCCGGGCTCCGGGGGCGCCCCTGTCCTGGCCCCTCTATGCCGCCTGTACCGTGGCGGTTTCCGACTGGGACGCCCCCTCCTGCGGGCTCTGCGCCCAGGGGATCCCCGTGGTAAAACCCGGTTCCCGGAAATTCTAGGCCATGCCCGCTCCGCCGGAAACACCCTTCCTGGGGCGCGGGCCCCTAGGCGCGGTGGTATTCGACCTTTTTTTTACCCTGATAAACCCCCTGGACCAGCGCGTGGCAGGGGAAAGCGAATACGCGGTCCTGGGAATGGATCGGGAAGATTTTGAGGCGCGGTATACGGCGGATTATGAGACCTGGGGCCGGGGAAAGCTTCGGGACCCGGTGCAGATTATGACCCGCACCCTCCGGGGCTTGGGCGTTTCCCCGGACCGGATATGCCGGGCCGCGGAGGCCCGGATGGAACGGATACGAAGGGCGATTTACGGTATCGAAGAGAAAAACCTCACCCTCCTCAGGGAGCTCCGGGAAGGGGGGTACAAAATTGCCCTGGTCAGCAACGCCGATGTTATGGATATCCGGTATTGGCCGGGTTCGGCCTTGAGCCGTGCCTTTGACCAGATCATTTTTTCCTGCGAGGAAGGGCTTTTAAAACCCGATCCCCGTATATTTGCCCTGGCTGCGGAAAAACTCCGGCTGGAAAGCAGGGCCTGCCTCTATGTGGGGGACGGCGGTCACCGGGAACTGACCGGTGCCCGGGCCGCGGGGATGATCCCGGTCCTCACCACCGAATATATTAGCCGCATCTGGCCTGAAAAAATCGAAGCCCTGGGTAAAGACGCGGACCGGGTGATCCAAAGCCTGGATGAAATCCGGCGGCTTATCCCCTGGGGCCCGGAACCGCAGGCGTGAGGGCTCATATCACGGTCTTCCCGTCGTACTCCTAATAATACGAAAAGCCCAAAGAAATTTAACCACGAACCAACACGAACCACCCGAACAAAGAGGAGAGGAATGAGGAGATAGGAGTTATGGAATTTGGCGGCATCCTGTTGGGTCTAAATGATTCCGGGTTTATAGGCCGCATCAGCAGCGGCGGTGATGAGTTCCGGAAAATCGGCTTTCTTTGTAATCATGGAATGGAAGGAAAGTATGCCGGCGGCGTCAGGCGAAGACGCCCCCAGGCCGGATACTTCCGCCAGGGCGGCGGCGGCGGCTTTGGGGGTTTGGGGCTGCTGGTTTTCCTCCAGGTGGCGGAACAGCGCGGCGGCGCAGCCGAGGGAAATAAAGGCCGGCGGGATCCCCTGTTCCCCGCAGCAGCGGATGGCGCCTATGAGCCGGTCCTGGGGACCGAGTTTGCGGGTGGTATCCCCGCCTACCCGGGCGCAGGTATCCCTGAGGGCCCGGTTGGAAAAGCGGCGGAGCAGATCCCGAATGTGCCCGAGGAGGTCCGGCAGGGAGGCGCCGAATTTTGCCGAAAGGGCAAGGGCGCTTTCCAGCATGGCATTCTGAACGATATAGCCTATGTCCCCCCGCCGGACAGCCTGGTACAGGAACTCGTCCCCCTGGAGCATCCCCAGGTACGATGAAACCGCGTGCCCCATATTATGGATAAAGAGTTTGCGCTGAAGGTAAAAATCGAATTGACTGAAAGGACACATTCCCTCGATGCGCGGGATTTCCCCCTTAAAGGCGTCCTTATCCACGGGCAAAAAACCGTACGTTTCGGTACAGATCCGCAGCGGGTTCCCGTCCTGCATCTCCGGAGTCTGCAGGGGAACCATACGCCCGATGGAAGCTTCCACCAGACCTATATGTTTATCAAAAAAATCTTTCTCCAGTTCATGCAGATGTTCCTTGATGAGTTTTTCCAGCAGCTTATTGGCGTCAATGAGATTCTCGCAGATAATGATGTTAAGGCAGCTCCCGTTTTTTGCGAAGCGCTTTTTTATTCCTTCCGCAATGACCGGGGCTATGCGGGGAAGGACCCTGACCCCTACCGCCGTGGCCATGATGTCCGCCGCGGCTATGGCCTCCGCCGCCTTTTCCGGGTCCCTGCCGTTGACCGCCTGTACCCCCTCGATCCAGCAGTCCACGCCGCCGCTGTCGGAGAGGAGCCTCACCGGGTAACGGCCCGCTTGGTTTATGCCGTCTATGACCGGTTCGGCCACGTCGATAAAGGTAAGCTCGTATCCCGATGCCGCAAAAAGCTGCCCGATAAAGCCTCTGCCAATATTTCCGGCGCCGTAGATCACCGCTTTCATGGAATAATTATAGGGGCGGAAATTTCATTTGTCAATTGCAGGGAACCGTAAAAACTGTCGTTTAAGGAACTCCCATAGCTATTGACGGGGGGTATAAAAATGCTATAATTAGTTCATCCTACAAACTAATGCGGAGCATATGAAATTTATCAACCTTGAAAACAACCTTAAATCCAGGCCGCATCAAAGTATCATCAAAGAATCTAATATCAAACAGATCTTTGATCTGGTCTTTGAAAATGAAGGCATTTCCCGTATTGAAATATCGCGGATTACGAATCTGAGCCGCTCCACCGTTTCCCTCCTTATGGAGGAACTTATGGATGCGGGGCTTATCAGGATGATCGGCGAACGGGCATCGGACTCTTCAGGAAGAAAACCCATAGGCCTTGAGATTAACGGGGATCGGGCGCAGATCATTACCCTCTCCCTGCGGAAAGACCATTACCACTATATACTCTATGATATACGGGGCCGGGAGCTGGAACAATTTTCCCATAGGATAGTTTATAAAAACGGATGTGCCGCGAAAATATGGAATATGCTAAAATCCCGGTCTTCCTGCCTGGATGAATCCCGGCTGCTGGTGGTGTGTGTTTCTATTCCCGCCAAAATCAACAAGACGGAAAAATCCATCAATCTGTCCATCCTGGACACGGATAAAAATTTTGATCTGCTGAAAGAACTTAAAAGCATGTGTCCACAGATCCCGCTGGTGGCGGTAAACCAGTCCTCCGCCCGGGCGTATGCGGAGTACAAATATGTATACGGCGGAAAAAACGGCGATTTGATCTATTTTAACATCGACGACGGAGTAGGGGCGGGCATCATGGTAAACGGCAGGCTCTTTACCGGTGAGATCGGTCATATGTCCATAGATCCCAAAGGGCCCCGCTGTGTCTGCGGAAAACAAGGCTGCCTGGAAAATCAGATCAGCAAAACCGCGGTGATTAAAGAATTTACGGCCCGGGCGGGCGGGGACCAAAACGGGGTCCTCTATGCCCTGATTGGCGGTGACCCTGTCCGGATAAATTACCGGCTTATCCGGGAAGCCTTGGAGCAGGGGGACCTTGCGGTTATGGCGGCGGCCCGGGATATTGCGGAAAAAATCGCCCTGGGCATCAGTAATGTGATCTGCATGTTTGATCCCGAAAAGATTGTTGTCGGCGGCAATATACTGGAATTGGGCAGAACCTTTCTGAATATGGTACTGGCGCGGGTCGAAATCCCCGGAATTAACGGGGTATGTACCGATATTTCCAGCCAGATAGTCGGCAGCGGCATAGCCCATGATGCGGAAAACCTGGGGGTCCTGCGTTTTTTTCTTGACCGGATCTTTACTATTTCCGTTGAAACCGTAAATACCATATATCTTGGGGATTAAGAACCGGATATAACGAGGAGGAGCGATGAACATTTTAGGAATTGGGTGTCATCCCGATGATCTGGAAATCGGCTGCGGCGGTACTTTGGCGAAATACGTGAAACAGGGGCATAAGGTATTTATGTGCCATATTGCCAACGGGAATCTGGGCCATGCGGTCATTCAGCCCGGGGAGCTGCGGGAGATCCGTGACCGGGAGGCAAAGAACGCCGCCGCCGTGATCGGCGCCGAATCCATTTCCCTTGATGTCGGGGATCTGGAGCCGGAGGCATCGGATAAAAAAGTCAGAGACGCCCTGACCGAAGTGGTCCGTTATACCAAGGCGGACCTCATTATCACCCATAATCCCCAGGATTATATGCGGGATCATGAACAGGTTTCGTTTCTGGCCCAGGATGTCTCCTTTGCTACTACAATCCCCCATCTTCTGACCGGGACTCCCGGTACCGGCATATTCCCTCCGGTTTTTTTTATGGATACCCTGGCGGGGATCAACTTTATTCCCACCGAGTATGTGGATATTACCGGGGAGATAGAAAAGAAACTTGACGCTATCAGTTGTCATGAAAGTCAGGTAGTCTGGATGAGGGAACACGATAACATTGATTTTCTTGATTTTGTGCGGACCTGCAACAAGTACCGGGGGCTCCAATCGAACTGCGCCTTCGCCGAAGGTTTCAGGCAGTACGCCGCCTGGCCCCGGCTGCACCCCCGGCGTTTTTTGCCTTAATTCGGCAAGCCGCCTCCCCATTAAAACCGGTAAGAGATATTCGCCGAAAGCCTGCCGGACATGACTACCCGGCCGTAGCAATTACATTCCGAAAGACCCCGGGATGAAAAGGGGAGCCGCTTTTCTTCAAGCTCCTCTATAACGGAAATTTTTCCTTCAAGCCAGGATTTGATCCGGTATGCCGTTGTATCCAGCCGGGCGAGGAGGGTCCCGTAACGCAGGTCCAAAACTTCCCAGCCCAGGGGCTTGATGTTGGCCATCCAGTAATCCCGGTTGAAACGCCGCAGTTCTTCTGTCCGCCGTATCAGATCGGGGATGGTGGTTTCCGCCAAAAGCCCCAGGGCGGCCTGGTCCCCCGCCTTATAGGCGGCGCTTATTTTTTTACCCAGATCCGCTTTCAATTCCAAAACCCGGGCAATCCGGGCGGAGAAGGCAAAGAGACCGTAGGGGTCCCTGCCCTTGGCCGCCGCCTCGTAATATGCGGCCCATTGGGCGTAATGGCCGGCGGTTTCAATCCCCCTGATTTCGTAATCAAAAAGTCCCGCCAACGGGTCCTGCCAGATGAGGATCTTCGCGGCGTTGAAGTTTTTGGGGTTTCCCGCTTCGGTTCCGGGGATCTCGTTAAGGCGGCTTATGGCTTCAAAATGTTCACCGTCCATTCCGGTACAGAAGGAGGCCCGTTCCCTAAAAGATGCAAGATCTATCTCGTCATGGAAATTATGTTCCGCATAGAGCTGAAGCCCCAGCAGGGTGGTATATACGCTGGACTCGGTGGTGTCGTCTCCCCATACGGTCATAAAAACTTCTTTGCAGCCCGATTCCTTGCAGGCCTGGAGGGCGGCGTTGGTGTTTTTAACGGTCTTCCCCCAGTTCATACCAAAGCCGGTCCAGTTCCACATGCCCCCGGCAAAGACCGTTCCCCCCGGAAAGGCGCGGTGCCGTTGGAGCCATTCCCGGTAGAAGTCCACGGTATCGTGGTAATAATCCCAGTAGACCATCTGTATGTCCGGGGGAGCGGCGGCGGAAACTTCCGGCGGTATCGGGGCGGAGCTGTCGTAATAGTCCCCGGTGGGCGAGGCGGCGCGGAAGTACATGTCGCTCCATATCATGGCCCGTATGCCGTTTTTGCGGCAGATCTCCGCCACCCTTGCCAGGTGTTCGTTCATGATGTCGAATTTACTGCGGTAGCCGTTTTTAAGCAGGTACTGTCCCTGCCCCAGTTCCCAGGCCTCGTCCATACCGATATGCATGCGTTTGGTACGGAAAGGGGCCGCGCTCTGGGTTATCATTTGTTCCACAAAACGATAGGTCTTTTCCTCTCCCACCAGCAAGGTGTCGTCGTCTTCGCGGATGTCCCGGTAGGCTTCCCATTTAAGCACGTCGATGAGATGGGCCAGGGTTTGGATGCAGGGGATCATCTCTATTCCCAGGGCCCAGGCGAAATCATCCAGCGCTTTGAGTTCCTCCGGTGAGTAGCGGGAACGCATGTACCCGAAATAAGGGTTGTCTTTCAGGTCATAACTGTCTTCCACATAAAGCATGAACATATTGAGGCCCATCAGGGACATGCGCCGTAAAATTTCTTTTACCGTGGAGACCCGCATCACCGCGTTTCCCTGGGTCACGTCGTACATGGCCCCGTCCATGGTGAAACGGGGGATTTCGGTTACCGCGATATCCTGGTTTCCCTTTTCCAGTTCCTGACAGAGAAGCCCCAGGCCGCGGAAGAAAAAAACTTTTTCGGAAAAACGGATCCGGTATTTTCCCGAACCGCCTTTTACTTCAAGCAGGGACCCGGTGGTCTTTTCCGCTTCAACTTGGATGCCCCCCGTCCCGTGGCGGAGATCGAGGAGATCCCGGATCGCTTCAAAACCTTCCCGTACGGAGGTATCGCCCAGAACTTGTATGGTGGTCATTATTTTCCGGCCTGCATTTCCGCCACACATTCCATGGCGGTATCGGCCATGTAATCAAGCTGCTCATCGGAAAGCCCGTAAAGGGGAAGATGGGTATAGCGGCGGTAGAATACATCTTCACAGACCGGACAGGTTTTGGCGATGGCTTCGGACTTATAGCCCAGCTGGCGGATAATTTCAAAACGGTAGAGGGGACCAAAGTGGGGAATATTGGTAACCCCCTTGGCGCTCATCTTTGCCTTGAATTGCTGTACGTCGCCGCCGGCTTTTTCGGGATCGATCTGGATCTGGTAGAGATGGAATGTGGAAACATAATCCCTGTTTCCCGGATCCTGGGGAATGATGGCGGGATTTTTAGACAGCCGCTTGGTGACCCTGGCGGCCGCCCTGCGGCGTTCCGTCAGGATAGCTTCGTAGCGGCCCATCTGTTGCAGCAGCCCCAGGGCCTGGATCTCCGTTACCGAGGCGTTTCCCGGAACCGAAGGGCCGTATTTGCCTGGGATGGCGGTGACATCGTAGAGCCAGTCCTTGGACTTACGGCTAAAATCAAGCCCCAGAAACCGCGCCCGTTTCATATCAGCCTCGAAGCCGGGGATGGTGGTGGTAAGGAGCCCCCCTTCACCCAAAGAGGTGTTGTTTTTTACCTCATGGAAACTAAAGCCCGTAAAGTGCGCGGTGGTTCCCACCATCCTGCCCTTGTATTGCGCGCCAAAAGCGTGGGCCGCATCCTCAAGTACCACCAGGTCGTGTTTTTTTGCAAGCGCCATGAGGGGATCCAGGTCAACGGGATAACCGCCGATGTCCACGGGAACGATCATCTTTGTTTTCCTGGTAATTTTCCGTTCCACATCAGCGGGATCGATATTCACTGTTTTGGGATCAATGTCGGCAAAAACCAGTTTTGCCCCCACCGAAAGGGGATAGGCTATGGTCGCCATAAAGGTGATGGCCGGTACGATGACCTCGTCGCCGGGGCCGATGTTGGCGTATTTGTAGGCAATTTCAAAACCGGCGGTACAGTTGCAGAGCAGTATGCTGCCGGACGTTCCCAGGTAGTTATCGCAGGCCGCTTCCGCCTTTTCAACCTCGGTTCCCAGGGAAAGTTTTCCCGGGGGCGAGGACAA
This sequence comes from Treponema sp. TIM-1, assembly GCF_046533115.1. NCBI lineage: Bacteria > Pseudomonadati > Spirochaetota > Spirochaetia > Treponematales > Treponemataceae > Treponema > Treponema sp. TIM-1. Next base: position 19,693 of record NZ_JAJQRC010000023.1, on the reverse strand, counting down.
GCCGGCCAATGTATTCACCGCCCCCTTCACTTCCTGCAGGGCTTCGTTGTATTCCTTTCCCCGGCCCTGCATCAAGAATTTGATAAAGGCCATTACATCCTTGGCGTTGTAGTTTTCCCCCACCGCCGCCCAGGGGACCTTTGCCGCCCCGGTGTTATATCTAAAATCCGATGCTTTCTTCGCCATAATTTCCTCCTGCCGCACTGCGGCTATAGCAATGATAGACTACTCCAAAACTATTTTTCCAAAACACTCAGGCCGGTGGAAATCCGGTACCGGGCTTTCCACCGTATTCCAGACGAGGTAGTGGGGGACTTCGGTTTCATCGCCGCACTTGTAAAAATTCGCCCGAAAGGCCCGGCCCGTTTCCAACGTGAAAGCCGGGGCGTAAATGCGTATGAAGGTCAGGGGTATGGAAAAATCTATCCCCCATCCCCCCGCCACCGAAAAAGGGCTGACCGCAAAAAGCTCCCGGTATTCGGGAATGTAGAGACGATGGGAATGATCCCGGTCAACGCCGTAACCCAGGTACAGGGAACCCCGGGGATTGAATTCAAAATTGAAATAACGAAGATCCCCTTCAACGGGGGAGAAGAAAAACTCAAGGCAGCTGTCGTTACAGACCATGTCGGTAAGGCCCGAGAAGCGGGAAAGAATTTTTTTCTCCTGCGCCTGGAGCCTGAGTTTAAGTTTTTCCTGATCATAACAGAGCCGGGCAAAAGCGGCGAGTCCTTCCGGGGGCATTATCCACTGGGGAATCGTTATTTCAGCTTTTTCAAGCGAGTCCCAGGGGGGAATCCCTTCTTCATAGATCGCAGGGTACGTGTGCATGATCCTTTTTCCTCTCCTATCCCTTTATCCCGCTTAAGGTGATTCCCTCCACAAACTGTTTTTGTAATATCAGAAAGAGGAAAAACGAGGGAAGAAAGGCTATGGTGGCGCCGGACATTACCAGGCCATAATTGGTTAGATAGTTCCCCCGCAAGGCAGCCAGGGCCAGGGTCAGCGTTTGCATTTGGGGCCTGGTGGTAATCACCAGGGGCCACAGGAAATCATTCCAGCAGTTGATGAAGGTGAATATCGTCAGGGACACCAGCACCGGCTTGATCAGGGGAATAACAATGGTGAAAAATTTTCTTGATTCGCCGCAGCCGTCAATGTTGGCGGCTTCCAGAAGTTCATCGGGAACATTAAACATAAACTGCCGTATCAGGAACACCCCAAAGGCGTCAATCAGCGGCAGGAACAGGGCAGGGTAGGTGTTCATCAGTCCTCCATAGCGGATGATGGTATAAACCGGAATGAGTTTTACCTGGGTAGGGAGCATAATGGTGGCCAGATAGAGCATGAACAGGGCTTCCCGAAAGCGGAAACGTTTTTTCGCAAACCCGTAGGCCGCCATGGATCCGATAAGGCAGTTAAAGAAACAGGCAAAGAACGTAACAATAACGCTGTTTAACATATTTCTCCCGATATTCAGATTGTTAAAAATAATAGGATAATTCTTGATACTGAAATCGGAAGGGTCAAAATTAAAACTCAGGTAACGCTTGCTCGTCAGAGAGGTGATAAACATAAATACAAAGGGCACAATGGCCAGCGCCGCCATACCGGCAAGAAACAGCGCCGGGAGCATAAGCGGCCATCGTTTGGCAGGCTTTATCATTCGCTGCCCCCTGCGCCCCTGAGCACTCTCTTTTGAATCAGGGAAAGGATCAGTACAAAGCAGAGAAGAAGCAGGGCCGTGCAGGCTGCGTAACCCATGTTGAATTCCTTGAAGGCCGAGGTATAGACCGTGTAAACCAGGGTAAGGGTTGAAAGCCCGGGCCCTCCCCCGGTCATGGTATAGATGATGTCAAATACCTGGAACGACCAGATGGTCCCCATGGTCAAAATAAGATAGGTGACCGGCTTGAGGGAAGGGATAGTAATGTACCAGAAACGCTGGAATGTCCCTGCCCCGTCCACCCGGGCGGCCTCGTAGTAGGTTGCGGGGATATCCATGATCCCGGCATAGTAGATAACCAGGTAATAACCGATGTCCTTCCAAACCGAAACTATGGAAACCGAAACTATGGCGGTATTTTTATCCCCAAGCCAATTCACCGGATTGATTGAAAAAAGTCCGAGGATTCCGTTGATTATCCCCTGATGCTGAAACATGATGGCCCAGAGGGTTCCCACCAGCACGTTGGAAGCAATCACCGGAATAAAAAGGGCGCTCCTGATAAATTCGCCGAAACGGTTTTTGAACCCTTCTACCAGCAGGGCTGCCAAAACCAGGGAAATGAAGGTTTGGAATGGAACGGTGAGGAGCATATAAACCAGGGTATTCCGCAGGGAGGCGGCTATATAGGGGTCCTTAAAAAGCCGCCCGTAATTGGCAAGACCGATTATCTGGGGCGGCTGCACCACATTGAATTTGGTAAAACTGAAGAAGATATTCATAAGCGCGGGAATCAAAGAGAAAATCAAAAGGAGCAAAAAACTGGGAAAGATAAAGGCCGCTGCCTGGACCCCATCGTTTTTAAGCTTCCTCATGATTTTCTCCAAAACCCCGCGCTAATTGAGCAGGTTCGCGTAATTGACCGTTTCCTGGATAGCCTGTTCGGGGCTCATTTCATTCATCATCATCTGTTGAAGATTCCTGAAGAGATTATCCTGGATCTGAAAATTATTTTTCGCCACCGGAATGATCACCACGTTTTGGGGGTTCTCGTAGAAGGAACGGAATTTGGGATTGTCCTTATAGGCTTCCCCCCTGGAAATGGGCGGGAAGGGTGATACCTCCGTATGAAAGACTTCCATAATGGAAGGCTTGGTCATCTCTTTCATAAGGCTTGCCGCAAGTTCCTTGTTTTTGGACGCGCTGTTCATAAAGAGTACATCCGCTACCAGCTGAACCGCTTCCCGTTTGTCTTTTAAACTGGTAACAAAATCCCAGTTGATTCCCGCCTCGTCAAAGGTCGGAGCCACCGTTCCAGCGCCGTGCATACAGACGACCTTTCCCTGGGCAAAAAGCTCCTCGATTTTCCCCAGGCTTGACAGCGATTCGGGGGGAGCGATCTGATGCACATAGAGGAGATCGTAGACAAACTGGGCGGCCTTGACCGCGGCGTCATTGTCCTGGAGGGCTATCCTGGAACCGTCCTGGGTAAAGATGTCCCCCCCGGCGGTCCAGAGGAAGGGGTAGTATGCTTCCTGAAGGGTACCGTAATGCCGATCGGTCCATTGGGGCACATAGATGTAGATATCATCCCCCAGGTTCGCGGCCTGCATCTTTTTGCCGAATTCGATAAATTCATCCCAGGTCCGGGGCAGGGTCGTAATGCCGGCCTTGGCCACCAGGTCCATGTTGAAGAAGAACACCCGCACATTCCCGACAATAATCGGCAGGGTATAGAGCTTTCCGTAAACATATCCCATGTCGGTGTAAAGATAGTTGTCCAATTCGGCCTGGCTGAAATAGGGCGCCAGATCTTCTAGGGAACCCATGGTCACGAACTGATCCAGCATTTCCGCATACATATAACCGACATCGGGACCCGCGCCGGATGAAAGACCGGTAAGGTATTTTTCCTCGATGGTTTCCCAGGGGGTTATCTCTATCGAAAGGTTTACCTTGTTGGCCTCCGCCCAGGGCGCAAGGCTTTTGGTCCAGAACTCCATGTCCATACTTTCCGCCGTACCGAAGGGGGGCCACCAAAGGGTAAGATCGGTTTTCTTTTCCTCCGAAGCCTTACATCCCGTTACGACTGCCAGAATCACCAGGATCGGCAGCAGACATCCTATAAGCTTTTTCATTTTTCCTCCTTACTATAAGAACAATTTTCTATCCGGCCTCAATTACACTCAGGCTCAAGAGGTCCGGCTAATTCTTTGACAAAAAAGAGCTTGCCCGGCAGGGTGGTTGTATAGGTTGAAGGCACCCAGGGTGTTTTGCCGTAACGCAGGGTCATCCAGAACGAGAGGCCCTGCCACTGCATCCCCCGGCTTAAAACCCCGTCACAGCCGCCGATGGCGTAATCGGCGGAAAAAAGGAGCTTGGGCCCCAGGGTGTTGGCCGTCGCCGGAACCAACGGCGTCCTGGATTTAAAACTGGTCAGGGCATTCTGTTCCACCGTCAGGGGATGGAGCTTTGCGCCCAAACGAAAGGGGACGGCCATCCATTCGGCTTCGGTTTTGAATTCCGCCGCAAAGGTAGGTTCCCAGAACGCGATATGGCACATGCGGCCGATGCCATAGATCAGGATGAGACTGCCCCCGGCCCTGCGGATCTCGTTTATTTTCTCCTCATAACGGGGAAGACTGTCTTTAGTGGCAAAGTTCCGCCGGTTTTTCGGTATGGGTTTTTTGATATGATCGAAAAAATGGGTGGTCATGGCGTATTCAAAACTCGCCTTGTCCCCGCCCCCTATGGTATTGCCCTCGGTATCGGCGTATTCATCCATATTAAAGGTAGTTACCTGGGAACAGTCCACTCCCCATTCGTTGAGGAAATATGCGGTCCATTTGTACATACCCATGGGCCCCGCCGGAAGGATCAGGGCAAGGGGCAGCCCTTTTTCACTGCTTTCCCGTATTTTGAGGGCAATTTCATGGCCCATTTTTACTTCAAATTCGGCAAGGTCCCCGCATAAAACCGGCGTATACTCCTTGTTCCAGCCCGGCTGGCGTTCCAGCACTGTTTCCGGGGCGCCGATACATTTATCTATCCGATCAAAATCCCAGCCTGCGGGATAAAAATTTTCAAGCAGTGTTCCTGTTTTTGTATCCTGAAAGTTAACCATATATCCCCCCGAATGCTTTACCCATGGAGCCTATTTGTTCGTTTGCTGAACAAATCATTAAAGGAATTATATACGCGCTTTACAAAAAAAGTCAAGCTTTTTTTGTAAAGCGCGGCTGTTTTTGAAACAGCCGCCATCTATTGAACCGCTCCCTTGCGCGGTGTTTTTAAATAGGCTAGTATAGGGAACATGGTCCCGGTAATAAATTTCCTTTCCAATAAAGATGCTATGGTAAAGCGGTTTCAAATTCCTCGGGGCTGTAAGACCGGCTTTGGGGAAAGGCGGCTCAGGCATAACCGGACGTAACCCAGATGAAACAGAAACCGCCCTTTACCCTGGTATACGAGGATGATTTTATCACCGTGGTGGACAAGGCCCCCGGGATCGGTGTGGGGGCCGACCGCTGGGACGATACCAGGGAGCGGCTGGACAGGATCCTGGCCGCCTATTACGCCGAAAAAGCCGCGGACCCCACAATTCCGCCCCCCCGGCTCTTTACGGTTCACCGCATTGACCGGGAGACCTCGGGGCTGGTGGTGTTTGCCCGGGACGGTGAAACCCATAAGCGGCTCTCCGCGGCCTTTGAAACCCGGCAGGTTACCAAGCAATACCTCGCGGTGGTTCACGGCCGTCCCTCCTGGACCGAAACAAGCTGCGAGCTCTCCCTGGTCCCCAACGGGGATAAGCGGCACCGGACCATTATCGACCAATACCGGGGCAAAAAATCCCAAACCCGGTTCCGGCTGCTTTTAAGCGCCGGGAACTACAGCCTGGTGGAGGCCCTGCCCGCCACCGGCCGCACCCACCAGATCCGGGTACACCTGGCAAGCCTGGGCCACCCCGTCGTCAACGATCCCCTCTACGGCTCCCTTAAGCCGGTGTTCCTCTCCTCTTTTAAGCGCGGCTGGCAGGGCGACCCCCTGGAAGAAAAACCCCTCCTCGCCCGGCTGGGCCTGCATGCCGCCCAATTGATCCTGCCCCCCTACCGCTCTGACCAGGCAAATTCCCTCCTCCTGGAAGCTCCCCCTCCCCGGGACCTCGCGGCCCTGATCCGTCAAATGGAAAAAAACGGGGACCGGAAATCCGTGGAATGACGTTTGCGGGGTTGTTGCTGTGCCCGCCCTGTCGTTGTAACGGCTAAAAGACCGGGTATAGCGAAGAAAATTAACCACGAAACAACACGAACAAAAAAAGATAGGAGATAGAAAGGAGGAGTTAGGACCCGCGCATAAATAACATGACCGATTGGTCATGTTATTTCCTTATTGCATAAGCAATTAGAATAAAATGCATGGCATTTTATTCTCGCGCGGGTCCTTATGGAATATGGTGTCGGGTCTGTTGAGGTGAGTAGTTACGAATGAAAGCGCGGCTTTCAAATGAAAGGTTTGTGAGGGGTTGTATCGGTTCGTGGTTTTGTCATTATTTTAGCCTTTACAATCTGCCAATAGGTTGATTATACTAATGTGTATACTTAGCGTTTGCAGGGACCAGATCTAAGGCTGTTTTCCCAAAACTGAAGGTTTGGGAAAGCCATATTAAGGCGTTATCTTCATTCCCGGGAGGCGGTTTTTGGCAAAAGGTATTGATGCGGCCAAAATTGCGCAAATCGCCGGTGTGTCCCGGGCAACGGTCAGCCGGGTTATTAACAATTATGCCTTTGTAAAACCCACTACCCGGGAACGGGTGCTTAAGATAATCGAACAACACGCCTATTCCCCTAATTTTAGCGCCCGGATTCTGGCGGGTAAACAGTCCTATACCATCGGTCTTTTCCATGCCCTGAGGGATCAGGTGGGCCCTAAAAGCCGGTTGGAAGATACCCATGTCAATTTTATGACCGAACGAATAATAAATACCGCCTCCACCGCGAAATATTATGTGCTGGTTTATCAGGTTTCCGATCCGGCCTGCAAGGTGGAACAAAAGAAAATCGTGGATATGTTTAAGCAGAACCGAATTGACGGGGGGATATTTGTGGGTTTTCCCAATTCCTATGATCTGATTGAAAACCTGATAGAACAGGGCTTTGTGACGGGGATCTTCAATCAGTGTATTCCTGAGAAAAACGAGCGGAACCGCATCCTGGTCCGGCTGGATTACCGTGGTTTTGCAGAAATCGTCGATTATGCGGCAAGCCTGGGGCACCGGGATATCATGTTTGTCTGTGCCGATATGGTCCACCAGTCGGGGGTGGATATTATCAGTATTTTCAGGGAAGGGATGAGCCGCAACGGGCTTCCGGTCCGGGACGAATTTATCCTCCAGGCAGGGGCCTTTACCCGGACCCATGCGGTGGAGGCTTTTTCCCGGTTTATGGAACGCAAGCCGCCCATGCCCACTTGTATTGTGTGCGCCAATGACATTATGGCCTTTGGGGTGGTGGAGGTCCTGCGCCAGTATGGTTTGAAAGTTCCCGGGGATGTTTCCATCATCGGCTCCGATGACACCCTGGTCAGCCAATACTTCGATCCCCCCCTTACCACCATGCGCTATGACTTTGACGAGATGATGAAGACCCTCACCGCCAAGGTGGTGGAGTGCATCGAACGTCCCGGTTCAAGCCACTTTGTCATGACCTATCCGGGGAAACTGGTGATCCGCGCTTCCTGCCTGCGAAGGGACCGGGGCAAAAATTTTATTTGACTTTTGGGATGATGGCAGTTATAATGTTACTATATTGAGGTTTTTTCTATGGCTTGGCAGGCATGATAGGGAACGACAAGTTTTGCTTGTTTTATGTTTAATATATCGGTTCTTTGACTGTTTTTTAAACCTTTTCAAAAGAGATGCGGGTTTGGAAAAGGCGTAATTGAGAAAACAGTAGGTTGAATTAAAGATTGAACACGGTTTCAATCTTTGAAACCGTGTTCATAGGTGAGCTGCCGGCAGCCTGTGGTGATTTTGGGGGACATGCTTTACTTGTCCCAATAGCCTTGTGAAACACAGTTTTATCAGGCTTTTGCCTTGAGAAACTGTAAGAGCCGGTGAAAACCAACCGATTTTGGGACCGGCTCATATATTATTTCTATATTTATGGAGGAAAGTGATGAAAAAGAACGTAGCAGCCGGTGCGGCTCTGATCTTGGGGGGGGTATTGTTGCTTTTGGGCGCTTGCAGCAAGGATACGGGCGGTACCGCCGCCTCTACCGGTAGTTCCGGTGGGGGAAAGGAAATCAGTGTATTTACCTGGGGTTTCCCCGCGGAAAAACTCGCCAGGGAGGAGCAGGTTAGGCGTTATATGGAACTCCACCCGGACGTGAAGATAAATTTGGAAGTTTCTCCGGATTATGATCGCAAACTCGCCACCATGCTCGCTTCCGGGGATGGGCCCGATGTGTTCGAGACCAGCGATGACTGGTTCCATTTGTACAACAAGGAGTTGGCGGACCTTCGGCCCTTTATTGAGCGGGATGGAGTGGATCTGAGCATCTATTATGACCGTAGTCTCTCCGGGTTCCGCCTCCCCGACGGTAAACTCGAGAGTCTGCCCATAGGCCTATGTCCCTTTGCCCTGGCGGTGAATAAGGACATCTTTGCTGCTGCCGGGATCACTATCCCCCAAGGACCCTGGACCTGGGACGATCTTATCCAGGCGGCTCAGGCAATTACCCAAGGAAGCGGCGCCAATAAGATCTATGGCCTGACCGACCACTGGGTGTGGCAGCAGATCCTCCCCTTCTACTACGGCGGCGGCTACTACAACAAGGACTTTACCCAGCTTGCCCTGGATACGCCGGAAAGCATCAGGGGGGTGCAGTTTTTCGCGGATCTGATGTACAAATACAAGATTATGCCCACCTTTGAAGAATCCTCCGGACTTTTGGCGGAGCAGCGTTTCTTTGGGGGGCGGTCCGGTTTAATGCCCATCAATCTTTGGGATATTTATAACTTTGTCCAGAACATCGGCGATTCCTTTGAGTGGGACCTGGCTATGATGCCTACCATGAAAGAAAGCGGCCTTACCCCGGTGTGGAGTATTGTCGAAGGTTATGGTATCTGGGAGGGCAGCAAAAACAAGGATGCCGCCTGGGACTTTATCAAATGGGCAACCACGGACAGCGAATCTCTGGCCCTGGCCAGCGTGGCGGCCATTCCGCCCACCCATAATGCCGCTTCGGTCTTCACCGCCTATGATTTTGGGGCGCCGTTAAATCTGCAGGTCTTTATTGATACGATTCCCAACGCGATCCTCTCCATTCCCGGCGGGCCCTTTGCCCAGGTAAACGACACGATCAACGAGTATTGGGACACCTTGAAACAGGGACAAGGGGCGGCGGATGTTACCGCCGGGGTGAATGAAATAACCGCCCGGGCCCGGCCCATCCTTCGCGGTCTTGGTATTAATTAGCGTCTGTTGGGGCAGTTCCAAAATCCAGTTTCCGTGAGGGCCATGATATTGGAACTGCCGCCGCTCATTAAAAGCCCGATGAGACGTACTTGGTTTGCCGTGGGGTATGTTAATTTTGCATTTTACGAGGATTTGTATTAGGCTTGGTGATGGAGGTATGCAAATAGTATGCGTAGAATAAACAGATCGCCTTTACAAAAGCACGAAACCATGAACTTTTTTATCTATATCAGTCCATGGATAGTCGGATTTTCCGCATTTATCTTTTTTCCCATGTTGTATTCCCTTTTTTTGTCTTTTACCGATTCAACCATTGGGAAAATGGGTAACTTTGTCGGATTTGAAAACTACTACTATGTTTTTACCGATCCCCTTTTCAAAGCCGCTGCCATGAACACGGCTTATTTTTCTATTTTAGGGGTTCCCCTGCAGCTTATTCTTGCCTTCTTTCTTGCATCCCTTTTGAATATGAAACTCCGGGGCATCGGTATATTCAGGACTGTTTTTTATTTGCCCAGCGTAGTGGCGGGGATTTCCACGGTACTGCTTTGGAGTTGGATCTTCAATGCCAATTACGGCCTTATCAATTACCTTCTGTCGATTGTCGGCATAAAAGGACCCAACTGGCTTACGGACCCCAAATGGAGTATCCCCGCCATTGTGATCATGAGCCTCCACTCCGTGGGGGGGCAGATGTTGATCTTTCTCGCCGCTCTGCAGGATATCCCCAATGAACTATACGAAAGCGCCGATATGGACGGGGCGGGCCCGGTGAGAAAACTTTTTAATATCAAATTGCCCCAGATATCCCCGACCATATTTTTTAATTTGATTCTCGGGATCATCGGCGCCTTTCAAGTCTTTATGCAGCCCTACATCTTCGCCAACCTTAACGCCAATGTGGGCAGAAACCGGGGTATGTATGTGTATGTGCAATACCTCTTTGACAACGCCTTTCGGTATTACCTGGCAGGTTACGGCAGTGCCATAGCCTGGATCCTCTTTGCCGCGACCTTGGTCCTGACCCTCTTTATTATGAAAACTTCCAAACGGTGGGTTTATTATAGTGGAGGTAATTAATTGTGAGGAGTGATAAAAAACTAAATCAAATTCTTTCATCCCTGGCCGGTTATATTTTGATTTTTATTATGGGGGTGATATTCGTCCTGCCCTTTGCGTGGCTGGTGTCTTCGTCCTTTAAACCCACAGAACAGCTTTACCTGGTTCCCCCCCGGTGGATACCCCATCCGCCGGTATTGACCAGTTTTATAAACGGTTGGGCCCTGCTGCCCTTTGGCAGCTACCTGTGGAATACCATATTTGTGGCCTTGGTGGGGGCCCTGGGGACGGTGATATCCTCATCCCTGGTGGCCTATGGTTTTGCCCGGTTCCGATCCAAGGCGAATCCTATCCTGTTTGTGCTGGTGATAAGTACCATGATGCTGCCAAACCAGGTTACCCTGATACCGGTGTACCAGGTTTTTTCCAAGTTAAAATGGATCAACACTTTTTTACCTATTCTGGTACCCCAATATTTTGCGGTGGGGGCCTTTTATATCTTCCTCCTCCGGCAGTTTTTTCGTACCATACCCAGGGAACTGGACGAAGCCGCCAAGATAGATGGTTGTAATACCTTCAGGATCTTCCTTTTTATCATGATCCCCCTGTGCCGTCCCGCTCTGATTACGGTATTGGTTTTTTCCTTGATCAACAACTGGAACGATTTTATGACCCAACTCATCTACCTCAATTCCGAAAAGCTGTACACCATAGCCATCGGGTTGCAATTTTTTAGCTCCAAATATGGGCCCCAGCAAATCAACCTGCTTATGGCGGTATCCCTGCTCACCTTACTGCCCCTTTTGTTTTTGTTTTTTGTCGCCCAAAAATATTTTGTGCAGGGAATTGCTACCACAGGGATTAAAGGATAGGGATTTTGCGATCCTAGCAGGACCCAACCGGGGTTTCCAAGGGATTTTGAAATAGTTTTATACTACAAGGAGGATTTAGCATGGACGGAATTATTGGATCAAATGTCCTCACTCAGGTGGCATTTATTGTACGGGATGTGGAACAAGCCAGGATCAAATTCGCGGAATTTTTAGGGGTTTCCCCGCCGGCCGTTGTTGACGGTGGAAAATTTGAAATTACCGGGACCCAATACCAAGGCAAGCCCGCCCCGGATGCCAATTGCCGTATGGCATTTTTTGACGTGGGGCCTCAGGTACAAATAGAGCTTATCCAGCCCAATGGCGCGAAAAGCGTGTGGCAGGATTACCTGGACGAACACGGGGAAGGGCTGCATCATATTGCTTTTGGGGTAAAAGGAATGGACGACAAGATCCGGGCTAGCGAGAAATTCGGCCTCTCCTGCGTACAACGGGGAAAATACGGGAATGGTGGCGGTGAATATGCCTACCTGGATGCCCGGAAGGATCTTAAATGTTATATTGAACTCCTGGAGAATTATTCCCCGGCTTGAATGCCGGGATTACGGCTCTCCTGCTTACCCAGATATAAAACGAAAGGAGATTTTACACAGTGAAAATTTTTATTACCGGTGGGACCGGAAATATCGGTCAGTATGTGACCAAGGCCCTTTTGAAAGCGGGGCATGAGATCGTCGCCTATACCAGAACCCCAGAGCGGATTCCTCAAATTGGCGAACAAAAAAATCTTACCCTGGTAAAGGGGGACCTTCTGAATCTAGGGATAATGGAAAAGGCCCTGCACGGTTGTGACGTGGTGATCCATATTGCCCTGGGCTGGGGAAATACTCCGGTGGAGATGCTCGATCATGATACCCGGGTTACGGTTTTTCTGCTGGAAAAGGCGGAACAGGCCGGGGTAAAAAATTTTATTTATACCAGTTCCACCGCGGTCTTTGGCAGGAACCAGGACGGCGCCGATGAAACCACCTTCTGTACCCCTGATGATCTCTACGGCTCCACCAAAGCGGCTACGGAAAAGTACCTGATCGGGTTCCGGCAGTACTATACTGGTCAGGGAGTACGGGGCGCCGCAGTAAAGATCCGGCGCAACATCATCCGGCCGGGTTATACCTTTTCAAACCCCGCCTTTGAGGGAGGCGCTTCCCAATCGGACACGCGGTTTCGGGATATAGCCCGGTCAGTACTGAAGGGCGAAAACATGGAAATTTCCGAATATGACGGCACCCAGTTTATCTCTTCCGCCCAGATAGCCCAGGTTTACCTAAAACTGGCGGAAAGTGATCTGGATGAGGAAATATTCCTCGCCCTGGGAGAGCCCTTTACCTCCTGGGCGGACATTGCCCGGATGGCCATAGACTTGGTCCCCGGTACCCCTTCCAAGGTAGTCCCCCCAGCGGGGGAGATACGGCAGGCCCCCGTCCATGTTAAGGTAGATAAACTCAAGAGGGTTTTCGGCCTCTCCTTTGATGCCACCACGGAGCTCCGGGAGCATGTGCGGTGGAACATTGATCGGGAACGGAAGGTCCTTCGGGGCGAAAAGGTCCACGACGTATACCATGTATGGTAGACCGGAATTACCGGGCTAGGGGAGCCTTTCCCGAAACCAAATCAATGAAGAATGGGGCTGTTTTAAAACTGAAATCTTAAAACAGCCCCAAATTTATGAAAAAACGCTTGACATACCACATGGGCCTTGGTATATTATATATGAGCATATATTCAACTGTTAAAGGGGTGTTATGGGAAGGGATATTTTGGACATTGAAAGCCTTGAGTGCAATATAATCCACGAGGAAGTGGTCGCCGCGGTCAGGGGGGAAATGCCCAGCGATGAGGTGTTGTTGGACCTGGCGGACCTGTTTAAGGTTTTCAGCGATTCCACCAGGGTCAAAATCCTCTGCGCCCTGCTGCGGGCCGAAATGTGCGTCTGCGATATTGCGGCCCTTTTGGGCATGAGCAAATCCGCCATTTCCCACCAGCTGAGGACTCTGCGGCAGACCCGGCTCGTAAAGTACCGCCGGGAGGGGAAAGTGGTCTATTATTCCCTGGAAGATGAACATGTGGGGACCATCTTTGCTCAAGGGTTGGTCCATGTGTGCGAGTAAGACCGGGTGTTTTTTTTACCTTAACAGTTGAACAGGTAATCAGTTGTTCAATTCTAATTTGCTGAGGAGTTTGATATGACAGAAGCAGCCTATATCGGTAAAATGAAGGAGGAGTCATGGAAGCGGTATTAAAACGGGAGTATATTCTCCACAATCTCTGCTGCCCTAAATGCGCGGAAAAAATTGAAAAGCATATCGGTAATCTGGACGGAGTAAGCCGGGCCGTGGTTGATTTTCCCGTACAAAAACTGGTCATCGAAGCGCAAAATGCCGGGTTATGGGACGACATTATGACCCGTACCGGCGAGATCATCAAAAGCCTTGAACCGTCTGTCGAACTGTACGACGCGGTTTCCCCTCCAAAGCAGGAGGAGGCGGCAGGCAAAGCGCGGGTTCCGGCAAAGAACTGGATCGGGCGTTTAAGCCTCATCCTCGGTATGGGCCTCTTTGCCCTGGGGCTGGTCTTTGAGTATGTTTCGCCCCTGACCCCGCTTTTGCGACTTGCTGTTTTTCTGGCGAGTTATCTCCTGGTGGGCGGCAAAGTGCTTATCAAGGCAGTCAAAAATATTTCCAAGGGTGAAATATTCGACGAAAACTTTTTGATGAGTATCGCCACCATCGGAGCCTTTGCCATCGGCGAATACCCCGAAGGCGCGGCGGTGATGATCTTCTATCAGATCGGCGAGGCCTTTCAGAATTACGCCGTGGGACATTCCCGCAAATCCATCTCCGCCCTTATGGACATCAGGCCCGATTACGCCAACCTGAAAACCGCCGCCGGCCTTGAACGGGTATCCCCGGAAACGGTCGGCATCGGATCCCTTATTGTGGTGAAGCCCGGCGAAAAAATCCCCCTCGACGGCGTGGTGGTAGCGGGGGCTTCCGCCCTCGACACCTCGGCCCTCACCGGCGAATCCCTCCCCCGGGATGTGGAGAAGGGCAGCGCCGTCCTTTCGGGCTCGATCAATAAAAGCGGCCTCCTTACCATAGAAGTAAGCAAGGCTTTTGGGGAATCCACGGTCTCAAAGATCCTCAACCTGGTACAAAACGCGGGGAGCAAAAAATCCGTCACGGAAAATTTCATCACCAAATTCGCCCGGTATTATACCCCCGTGGTCGTGTTCACCGCCGCGGCCCTGGCGATTTTTCCACCCCTGTTTATCCCCGGCGCAAGCTTCCCCGAATGGATCAACCGGGCCCTGGTGTTCCTCGTGGTCTCCTGCCCCTGCGCCTTGGTTATCTCCATACCCTTAAGTTTTTTTGGCGGCATCGGCGGCGCTTCAAGAAACGGCATCCTCGTGAAAGGAAGCAACTACCTTGAAGCCCTTACCAACGTGGACACCGTGGTGTTTGACAAGACCGGAACCTTGACCCGGGGAGTGTTCAGGGTAACCAAGGTTATTCCCGCCGGGGACCTTACGGAAGAAAAACTGCTCTACTACGCTGCCCATGCGGAATCAAACTCCAGCCACCCCATAGCCCTTTCAATCAGGAACGCCTACGGAAAGGAAATTGACCCCGGCGCGATCGAAGGCTGTGAGGAAATCGCCGGGAAGGGGGTTTCCGTCCGCGTCGGGGACGCCCAAATTCTGGCGGGGAACGCTAAACTGTTTGAAGCCGCGGAGATCCCGCTTCCCACCATGGAGGAGCCGGGAACCGTCGTGTACCTGGCGGTGAACGGCGCCTATGCCGGCTGCCTCGTTATTTCCGACGAGCTGAAAGCCGACAGCCTCCGGGCGGTGGAGGACCTGCGGGCCCTGGGGGTAAAACAGATCGCCATGTTCACCGGGGACAGTAAAGCGGTAGGTGAAAGCATCGCAAAACAGATCGGCCTGGATGCGGTGTATGCGGAACTCCTCCCTCACCAAAAAGTTGAAAGCCTTGAAGCACTGGAGCGGAACAAATCCGGCTCGGGCAAACTGGTTTTTGTGGGGGACGGTATCAACGACGCGCCGGTGCTGGCCCGTAGTGACATCGGCATTGCCATGGGGGGCATTGGTTCCGATGCGGCCATTGAGGCCGCGGACGTGGTGCTGATGACCGACGAGCCCTCAAAAATTGCCAACGCCATCCACCTCGCCCGGCGAACCCGGAATATCGTCTGGCAGAACATCATCTTTGCCTTGTCGGTTAAGGCCCTCATCCTGGTCCTGGGCGCGTTAGGGTTAGCCACCATGTGGGAAGCGGTATTCGGTGATGTGGGGGTGGCCCTGATCGCCATCCTCAACGCCATGCGGGTAATGAAAAGGGGCAAGCCCCGGGCGCTCTCCCAAAATTGAAGGAAAGCCCCTTTGCCGGCGGTTAATATGCCGCGAAGGGGACAATTTCGGTAACTTCCATCCTGAACCGGGCAGAAACCGCCCATTGCGCCCCGTCTATCCAATACAGGGGAAAGGCGGCAAGGCTGATAAAGCCCCGGGCTTCCTTGGGCCGGTTCCGCTCGCTGCCCCGAAGTACGGCCCGGACCGCTGCCCGGGCGGCGTCTTCCAGGGCCGTGGTCTTGATGGTGATCCAGTCGGACATTTCCACGGCCCCCCCCAGGGGACCGTGCCCGATTGCCTGGGCGCTGCGGACGGTTCCGGATTTCCACATACCCACCCGCCGTTTCTGGGCCTCGGTAAGGCGATAATCGGTATAGAGGTACAGGTAGTTGTCCGCTACCTTGGCATCGGTGGCATAGAGGCCGGGGTCCCCAAATGCAATGGCCCCTACCGGGGTAAGCTCAAAAACTTCCGCGATCCCCCGGGCTTTTTCACCGATATCGTAATAAAAGGACCAGCCATAGATCATGGCGGAATAAAACAGGGCCGCCTCTTCCAGGGCCCTTTGGTGGGCGCTTTGGGTATCCAGGGGATGGGGAACATCGATAAACCGGGCGTATACCGGCTCCAGATCGACCCGGACTTCCCCCCGCAATACCTCCTGGCTATGCAGGTTCCCCCATACGGCGAGCATAAAACAGATACCCCAAAAGAAGATCCGGCGCATAGTTTATTATCGGAAATTTTTCGGGCCTCCGAACAAAAACTACGGGCGCCCCCGAAAACCGGTTTTCATCAATTTTCTCTATTTTTATTCCTAAAATGAAAATAATATTCATTTTCATATTGACAAGGATGATAAAATACACTATGATACCAAGCTATGACGCATAAACGCCCGGCAAATTATCACACCCGGCAGGGGCAAGGTATTCTTAATTATATGAAGTCCCTGGGGAACAACCATGTAACGGTTAATCAAATTGTGCGCCACTTTGAAGATACGGAAGAGGATATTGGGCAAACCACCATCTACCGGCATCTTGAAAGGCTGGCGGCTGAAGGAAAGATCCGCAAGTACCTGCTGGATGACAAAAGCGCCTGTTACCAATACATAGACAACGAACGGGTCTGCCGGGAACATTTTCACATGAAATGCGAAATCTGCGGCGACCTCATTCATCTGGACTGTGATTTCCTGAATAAAATTGAAAGACACCTGCTCCGCAAACATAATTTCCAACTGGATATGCTCAAGACGGTGTTTTATGGAACTTGTAAAAAATGTCTTACCGGCGTTTAAGGGGCGGGGATAAACTTACGAACAGGACCATGTTTTTTTTGATAAGCCTTTGTTTTTGCTTTGTTTCGGCCTCCCTCTTTTCGGAAAATTATATCCTCCCCCATGGGGAGCATGATTGCCCCGGCGAGGGCTGTCCGGTCTGTCCCCTGATACAGGGGGCGGCGAATTTTTCCCGGCAGGCGAAAAACGCCGTGCTGCCCGAATATTCCGCAGCGGTCCGGTGGATGGCCCTCGTTATGTTGCATTTGGTTGTGTTTCGTTTTATTCCCTTAAGCGCCGTACGGTTAAAAGTAAAGATGAATCTATGACGAACCCCCCTTGCGGTCCGGATGGGTTGCAAGGGGTCCCAATCCAAGCTTGCTTTAAGCAAAGCCTATCTTTCAAAGCCGTTGGTTCCATCGGACCAGCGGATTTTGAAACAGCCTCACTAACAGGAGTTTTTATGATGAAACGGATAGTTCTTTTTATTTGTGTATTGGTATCCCTCGCCGCGGTTCTGCCGGCCAGGGGACGGAAGGATGCGGGAAGGGAGAATGGGAAAATAAATGTGGTTACCTCTATTTTTCCTCCCTATGATTTTGTCCGGGAAATTGCCGGGGACCGGGTTAACCTCACCATGCTGCTGCAGCCGGGGGCGGAAAGCCACTCCTTTGAACCGACCCCCCAGGATATTGTCAAAATACAAAACTGCGATATCTTTATCTATGTGGGAGGGGAGTCCGACGCTTGGGTAGAACGGATCCTCGAATCAATTGATACGGGCCGCATGGAGATCATCACCCTTATGGACTGCGTGGAGGTGGTGGAAGAGCTTGTTGTCGAAGGGATGCAGGATGAGGAGGAGGAGGAAGGCCTCGAAGAAGAAGAAGTGGAATACGACGAACATGTCTGGACTTCTCCCAAAAACGCGAAACTTATTGTCCAGAAGATCGCCGAGGCGCTTAAGGGCCGGGACGCGGCCAATGCTGCGGCCTATGAAAAGAATACCCAGTCCTATCTGGCCAAATTAACGGACCTGGACGCTTCTTTCCAGAGTATGATAAACGGCGCGAAACGGAAGACCTTTGTCTTTGGCGACCGTTTCCCCTTCCGTTACTTTGCCGACGCCTATGGTCTTGACTATTTTGCCGCCTTCCCCGGCTGCTCCACCGAAACCGAATGCAGCGCCGCCACCATAGCCTTCCTGGTGAACAAGGTCAGGGCGGAGAAGATCCCCGTGGTTTTCCATATCGAGCTTTCCAACGAAAAAATCGCCGACACCATCTGCGAGGAAACCGGGACGAAAAAACTGCTGCTCCACGCGGTCCATAACATCTCCAAAAGGGATTTTGACCGGGGGGAAAACTACTATGACCTCATGTCTCAAAATGTGCGAAATTTAAAAGAAGCCCTGTACTGAAAGGGCTCTTTTCCGGGAGTTTAGGCCTGGGCTAAAGCAAGCCCGGCGGGGAATTACGCCCTGCCCGCTAACCTGTAGAGTCCGCGTAGCTCTTTTCCGACGGTTTAGGCTTGAACGCAGCCCGGCGGGGAATTACGCCCTGCCCGCTAACCTGTAGAGTCCGCGTCCACAGCCCGTAAACGGTCTGTTACCGCGGGGAATTCCAGAGACGCGGGCAGGGCGTAATTCCCCGCCGGGCTGCGCCGGCACGGGCCTAAACTGTCGGAGTGCCGGGGGGGAAGATGCCTTAGCCGTGGGGGGTACCCCTACGCGCTAACCGGTGGTGGTCGCGGGGAATTCCAGAGACGCGGGCAGGGCGTAATTCCCCGCCGGGCTGCGCCGGCACGGGCCTAAACTGTCGGAGTGCCGGGGGGAAGAGGCCTTAGCCGCGGGGGGTACCCCTACGCGCTAACCGGTGGTGGTCGCGGGGGATACCGGAGTCGCGAGCGGGGCGTAATTCCCCGCCGGGCTGCGCCGGCACGGGCCTAAACTGCCGGGGGGTGGGGGGGGAAGATGCCTTAGCCGGGGGGGTACCCCTACGCGCTAACCGGTGGTGGTCGCGGGGGATACCGGAGTCGTGAGCAGGGCGTAATTCCCCGCCGGGCTGCGCCGGCACGGGCCTAAACTGTCGGAGTGCCGGGGGGTGGGGGGGAAGAGGCCTCAGTCGGGGGGGTCATTACTCAAGGCAATCAGGCAGCTTGTATCGGCAATTATCAGTTTATGGTAATAATTGTCGGGCATTCCTAATATCCGATTCCAATTCTTCGGCATTTTGTGAAAACAACGAGACCCCATATCGGCCAAGTAGTTCGGCAAATGTCCGTTTGGAAAGCCCAGCGGCTTCGGCAGCTTGTCCAAGGGACAACTTCTGGGCTTCGTAAAGTTTGGCCGCCGTAAATATCTGCACATCAGTCGGATGGAGATCAGTCATTTCCGGCATGGTAAGAGTAAGATGCATTTCCATATCTTTAATATATCACCTATTTAGTTACTTTGGAATAGCCGATTTTTGTCCTCACTGATGGAGCGTACCTCAAAAAACATCGTAGCCAAAACTGGACCGTACCTCCTTCTTCGTTCGTGTGGTTCGTGGTTACCTCTCCTAACTCCTCTCTCCTAATTCTTCCTTCTTCGCCTTCTGCGCCTTTGTGGTTAAATTCTTAATTCGGTATTCACCTAATTCGGTCCTACCGTGTCACCGCAAAGGCGGTCCACCCTCCCGCGGCAGCGGCAAGGCTCCCGATGATAAGGGCGAGGTACCAGCGTCTGCCCCGCTCAAGGCGTTGTATCCGCTGTTCCGCCGCGCTCCGGTAGTTTTCCCAGGAGTGTTCCAAGCTCGTCAAGGAGAGCTCGGCTTTCCTCAAGGCTGTCCTGAGCCCGTTCAATTCCTGCTCCGAGTTCTGCGCTGTTTGCAAGAGCTCCGTCGAGCGTGTCCGTAAGGGTGCTAATTCGCTTTTCAACTGTTCGAGCTCGGCTTTCGATGTCGTGAGCAT
>NZ_JAJQRC010000022.1:0-42417 GCF_046533115.1 Treponema sp. TIM-1 | reverse complement strand
GGGAAGGAGTAAAAAAAAAAAAAAGGGGGGGGGGGGGGGGGGGGGGGGGGGGGGGCGGGTAAGCAGACGTTTTTTGCCGGAGCCAATAGAGCAACCGTATTAGAGAACGCCATAGCCTCCCTCCTTAATTATACAATATAGTAAAAATACCACAATTTATAGAATAACACAAGGGTAATTCTCCGGCAGATCGCCCGGGGGAAATTATCGGTACGGTGGGGAAAAGTCAGGGCGGGGTGGCGGTGTAAACCCATAGGGGGGACCCTCTGGGGGGCCCCTATGGGTTTACACCGCCAGGACCCCCGAAAAATTTCTCCGTACCGGTGAGGATGATTTGGTGTATCCCGGATAAGAGGTAAATGCTTTTGCCCTGTTTGGGGCGTTGATCTCATGGCGAAAATCTGTAATAACTACAGATAGCGCCGGTTTTAAAACCGGTTTTGGAAAAAAAGGCTGCCCTAAAAATGAGCCGGCCCGTTTTTTCTTTTAACTTAGGAGGAAAATGTATGAAAAAAGCAGCTGTCTGTATTATGGGGGTCTTGCTCCTGGTTTTAGGCTTCAGCGCCTGTGGTAACCGGACCGCCGAGACCGGTTCCGCCGCCCAACCCCAGGAAAAAGCCCAGAAGATCGTCTTTGCCCTGCAAAATGTGCCGGACGGGCTTGATCCGGGGATCACCAACAATTCCTTTGCCGCCCCGTTCCTTTTTAACCTCTTTGAAGGGCTTATTACCTATGATAAAGAGAATAATATCATCCCCGCCCTGGCTGAGCGCTGGACCATCAGCGATGACGGTACGGTATACACCTTCCATCTGCGTCAGGGCCTCAAGTGGTCCGACGGCAGTCCCCTTACCGCCCAGGATTTTGTGTATTCCTATTTTAGGGTATTGGATCCCCAAATTGCCGCCCAATATTCGGTGATGTTTACCGACTTTATCAAAGGGGCGGAGGAATATTACCGCGGCGCCGGTTCCCGGGACCAGGTGGGGATCAGCGCCCCCGATGACAATACCCTGATCCTTACGTTAAAAGGGCCTACGCCCTTCTTTCTGGGAATCCTGGGGATGTGGACCTTCTCCCCGGTAAAACAGGCGGTGGTAGACCAGGAGCCTGAACGGTGGACCCTGTCCGCGGATACCTTTGTTTCCAACGGCCCCTTTAAGGTTTCGGATATCAAACTGGGGGAAAGCGTGACGGCGGTTAAAAACGAGCACTACTGGGATGCCGCCAATGTACGGCTTGAGGAGATTGTGTTCCGGTATATCCTGGAACCCGCCACCGCCCTGATCGCCCTGGAATCCGGGGAAATTGACGGCCTGCGGTTCCCCCCCGCATCGGAGACGGCCCGCTTGAAATCCCAAAGCGACGCCTTCCAGTCGGTGCCCTCCTTTGCCACCACCTATTACCTCATAAACCGGAATGTGAGACCCTTTAACGATGTCCGGGTCCGCAAGGCCCTGTCCATGGCCATTGACCGGGAAGATATTATCAGTAATGTCCTGCAAAGCTCCGACACCCCGGCTTTTGGCCTGGTATCCCCCGGGTATGTGCTTAACGGAACGGATTTCCGGGACGGCCGCTCCAATTACGGGTTATCCGCCACCGCGGATGTGGAAGGCGCCCGGAAGCTCCTGGCGGAGGCGGGGTATCTTGACGGCCAGGGCTTCCCCACCATACAGTTGAGTTATTACACCGACCGTACCGTGCGGAGCATCGTGGAGGCCCTGCAGCAGATGTGGAAAAAGAACCTCAACATCAATACCGAAATTTCCACCCAGGAATGGGCGGTGTATTACGATGCGGTTCAGCGCATGGACTATCAAATCGGAGCCATGGGCTGGGGCGGGGATTACCTTCACCCCATGACCTTCTTAACCACCATGACCTCCAACAATCCTACCAACGTGACGAGTTATAACAACGCCCAGTATGACGCCCTGGTGGCGGCGGCCCAAATGGAGGTTGATCCGGTCAAGGCAGTGGCGATCATGCAGGAGGCGGAGGATATGGCCATGGAAGATGCGGCGATCCTTCCCTTATATCACCGGTCCATCGTATTTATGATGGCCCCCCATGTAAAAGATTTCTACATGACGCCCCTGGCCAATCTGTATTTCAGAAGCGCCTATGTAGAGTAGGGCTCATTCGTATGAACCCGGTGGCGGAGATCATCATGGAGTCGGGGGGCCGTATGTCTTTTGAGCTTTTTATACGGCAGGCTCCCCTGACGGTTAACCATTTTATCGATCTTGCGGCATCGGGTTTTTACGACGGCCTTACCTTTCACCGGGTGGTACAAGGTTATGTGATCCAGGGGGGCTCCGCGGATAATACCTGCGGCTGCCCCACGGAGCTTACCATAACGGGCGAATTCACTCAGAATGGCTTTGACACGGGGCTGACCCATGAACGGGGAGCCATTTCCATGGCCCGGGATGAGGACTTTGACAGCGCGGGAACCCAGTTTTTTATTGTCCACCAAGATGCCCATAAACTGGACGGTAGATACGCCGCCTTTGGAAAGATGCGGGAGGGTTTTGAAACCCTGGACGCCATTGCCGCGGTTCCCACCGCCGGGGCGGACCGGGAAAACAGGCCCCTGGAACCGGTGGTGATCAAAAAAATCCGGATATACGGCGAAAAAAAATAAATTTCCCCCTTTTAATTCAATAAAAATTTCACTATAATGGATAAGTTATGCCAATAGATCCCGCGAATCCATTGATCGTACAAAGCGACCGGACCTTGCTTTTGGATGTCCATGCCCCCAGGGCCGAGGATGCCCGGATCGCGATTTTACCCTTTGCGGAACTGGAGAAATCCCCGGAACATATCCACACCTATCGCATAACCCCCCTGTCCCTCTGGAATGCCGCCAGCGCGGGGTTTTCCCCGGGGGACATTGTTTCCGCCCTGGAAACCTACAGCCGCTACCCGGTGCCGCCGGGGATCTCCCAGGGTTTTGCCGACACCATGGCCCGGTACGGCAAGATACGGCTCATCTCGGCGGAACAGCTTGCCCCGTCCAAAAACACACCGGCGCCTTCCGCACTGCCGGAGGAGCTTCTTTTGGTCGCCGGGGAAGAGGCCATCCTGGCGGAAATTGGGGCGGCCCGGTCCCTGCAAAAGTACCTGGAGAAAACCGCCCTGGGGTTCCGGCTGCGCCTGACCGATCGGGGGAGCGTCAAACGGGAACTCATCAAGCTGGGCTGGCCCGTCCAGGACGAAGCCCCCCTGGTAAGCGGGGAAAATCTCACGATCGCCCTCAGGGAACAAAGCGCCGCGGGCCGGCCCTTTGCCCCCCGGGATTATCAGGTGGAGGCGGCCAAGTCGGTATTGGGGGGCGGCGGAAAAGGTACGGGGTATGGGGTGGTGGTACTCCCCTGCGGTTCCGGAAAAACCGTGGTGGGGATGACCTTTATGTCGTACCTCAAAACCAATACCCTGGTGCTCACCACCAATGTGGCGGCGGTCCACCAGTGGATCGCGGAACTGCTGGATAAAACCACCCTTGCCCCGGAGGACATCGCCGAATATACCGGTGATGCCAAGGCGGTAGCGCCGGTGACCATTGCCACCTATCAGATCATCACCTGGCGGCCCCGCAAGAACGGGGATTTTCCCCATTTTAAACTCTTCCGGGAGCGACCCTGGGGGCTCATTATCTACGACGAGGTCCACCTCCTCCCGGCGCCGGTGTTCCGGGTTACCGCGGAATTGCAGGCGGTACGGCGGCTGGGGCTGACCGCGACCCTGGTCCGGGAGGACGGGGCCGAGGACGCGGTCTTTAGCCTGGTGGGACCCAAACGATACGACGTTCCCTGGAAGGATCTGGAGAACAAGGGCTGGATAGCGGAAGCCCTCTGCACGGAGATCCGGCTGGATATGCCCGAAAACCTCAAGATCCCCTATGCGGTGGCCTCCCAGCGGGAGAAGTACCGTATCGCCAGCGAAAACCCCTTTAAGGAACTCATCGTCCAACAGCTGGTGGAAAACCATGGGGATGATCACATCCTGGTGATTGGCCAGTATATTACCCAGCTTGAATCCCTGGCAAGACTCCTCAAGACCCCCCTGATCACGGGAAAGACCCCCAACGCCGAACGGGAACAGATCTATGACTCCTTTAAAAAGGGAGAGGTCCGGGTGATCGTCGTATCCAAGGTCGCCAATTTTGCCATCGATCTGCCGGACGCGTCCATGGCGGTCCAGGTTTCGGGGTCCTTTGGATCCCGGCAGGAGGAGGCCCAGCGCCTGGGCAGGATCCTCCGTCCCAAGGGACGGAATTCCTACTTTTACACCCTGGTGTCCCGGTATACCCTGGAGGAGGATTTTGCCTCGAACCGTCAAAAATTCCTGGCTGAGCAGGGGTACAAGTATTCCATCCAGCATTGGACAGGAGAGGATCTGCTTGCCGTCGGAGAAGGCGGCGGTAAGGATGCCGGCCCATGATGGAAACCACCTTTCGTTCCCCCGAAGATTGGAAATCCGCCCTCATGACCCTTCCGGATAGCTCCTATTTTGAACTTTTTAGAAGCATCTTTGGCAATGTCAAAACCCCCTTTAATAAACAGCGGCTCCTGGAGGATCTGGCGGTTTTCCTTTCCCGGGGAGAGATTCAGGAGGTCATAGCCGCCTATATTGATGAAACGGATCACCGGATCATCACCGCCATTGCGGTTCTGGAAAATCCCGTGCCGGGAGAACTGGAGTCGTTTTTTGCCGGGGAGCTTACCTATGCCGAACTGCACTCCAAACTCCTCAACCTGGAGGAGCGCCTTATTGTATACCGCTTCCGGGAAGAGGGGGCCTATCGTCTCGCCCTGAACCCCATACTGAAATCGGTCCTCGCCCCCCTGGTGGCGGATACCGGCGTCTTATTCCCCTCCCTGCCCCCGGACCGTCCCGGGAACAAAAAACCTGCCGGACCCACGGCGCCCGTCCTCGCCGCCTTTTTAGCCTTTGTCCTGGAACGGCCGGAATTTTTTAAAGCCGGGGGGGGCATACGGAAAAAGGTCTTTGAGGAGGGACAGCTGATCTTTCCCGGAATAAACCTGGAAGCCCTGGCAGGGGCCTGGCTGCATATCGGCCTCCTCCGGGACGAGGGGGACCGCCTCACGGCGGATGTATCCAGGTTCCGGGCTTTTTCGGAATTGTCCCCCCGGGACCGCCGGGAATACCATGCCGCGGGGCTGCTCTTATACCTCCGGGGGGATAACTCAGGGTATTTTCACCGGGGCCGGCTGCAATTCACGGTACGGTTTATCCATGGTTTTCTTGAAGCCCTGGAAGCGGGACGGCGGTACCCCGAAGCTACTTTGAAGCGGATCACCGAAGTTCTGTTCCGGCAGGAAACAAAATCCCCGAACAGGTCGGTGATTGACACCGATTTGATTCTCGATGCCCTGGAAAAAACCGGTCTTATGGAACGGGGGGAAGGGGATTGGTGGATCCCCTGTTCCGCCGTGCCCGCAGAGCCTGATCTAACCCGGCCGGTAATCGTGCCGGATACGGCTTCTTCCTTCCTCCTCTACCCCGAGATCGGTTTTGCCGATGCCCTTAAACTGGCCTTTTTCTGTTCTGTCCGGGAAACCGGGACGGCCGTGCGCTTTGAACTGACCCGGGAATCGGCGGTCCGGGGATTTGACCGGAATATCAGTTCCCCGGAGATGCTGGATCTGCTGGAACGGCTTTCCGGAAAAAAACCGGATTCCAGCCTGGCCTGGAATCTTAAGGAATGGGAATCCCGGTATTCCGGGGTCACCCTCCACCGGGGGGTGGTGCTTACCCTTTCCGAAGACCGGCGTTACCTGGCGGAAGCCAAACCAGTGGCGGCCTTGATCAGCCGGACCCTGGCGCCGGGGGTGTACCTTCTTGCGGCGGAGGAAAAGGCCGAAGCTGCCGAGGCTTTGCAAAAGGCCGGGGTCGATATCATAGCCCAGCAGGAGGGGAATGCCCCGCCGGAGGAGGCAAAGCCCCCGGGCTTCCGGCATTTCCCCTATCCTGCCCTGGAAGGGGCGAATCAGTCCCTATGCTCCTATAACCGGCCCGGGATGCATAAAAAGGAAAACGCCGTTCCGCTTCAAGAAAAAACCGGCGGGGGGGAGCAGCCCCTGCTGCCGGATCCGGAAAAGGCGGAAACCTACAAGAAGCGTTTCCGGTCGGTACTGGTCAAAATGCAGATCCCCAAACCCGAATGGGATGAACTATCCGCCCGGATAGACCGGCGGCTTATTTTAAGCGAATCCCAGCTGGTGGGGGTTTCCGTCCGCTTTGAAAAATTGGAAGCCCGGGGGCTCGACTATGTGGGAAAAAGCACCGTGGCCAGAGAGGCCTTAGCATCCAAGTCTCTTTTAGAGATCCTCGTGCCCGGTCCCGGGGAAGAACCAAACCGGGTCATGGGGATACCCCTGGCCCTGGACAAGCGGGAGGGAGAAACCCTCCTCGTTCTCAAATCCATGCCCCAGGGAGAAGAGATTCGTCTGCCCCTGGGAAAGATCAGTCTTCTGAGGAGGATTAAACATTCAATTTTTGGAGATTGAGCCAGTTTCAAATTTAACATGAGGAGTGTTTATGCCATTATTACCATTTTCCAATCCCCAAGTTGAAACCTATCAGGCTAAACTTGCTGTCCTTATCGACGCGGACAATACCCAGCCCGCTATTATTGAAGGTCTTTTGGACGAGGTCGCCAAATACGGGGTGGCCAGCGTCAAACGGATCTACGGCGATTGGACCAGTACCAATCTCCGTTCCTGGAAAGACCGGCTTTTGGAATTCGCTATCCAGCCCATCCAGCAGTTTTCCTACACCAGCGGTAAAAACGCTACCGACTCGGCAATGATCATAGACGCCATGGACCTGCTCTATAGCGAAAAGCTCAACGGTTTTTGCATTGTTTCCAGTGATTCTGATTTTACCCGCCTTGCGGCGCGGCTTAGGGAAAGCGGCCTTACCGTTTACGGTTTTGGAGAAAAGAAAACCCCCCGGGCCTTTGTTACGGTTTGTGATAAATTCATCTTTACAGAAATACTCCGGGATATCCAGGAGGAAAACGATGAAGATGAAAGCAAACCGGCCTCCCGAACCCGCCGGGACTTTAAGGTGGACCGCCGCCTGCTGAAACTGCTTCGGGACGCGGTGGACGATCTGGCCGACGAATCGGGCTGGGCCTACCTGGGCAGCGTAGGACAAAAGATCACCAACCGATCCAGTGAATTTGATCCCCGGAACTACGGGTTTAAAAAATTGGCGGACCTTTTCCGGGCTATTTCCCAGTTTGAAACTGAGGAGCGGCCCCAGGAAAACGGTACCGGCCGGCAGGTGTATATCCGCTGGAAAAAAAGAAAATAAACGGAACCGCTTAAACCACGGTTTCCAAATGCCGCGCCTTGCCCGGTGCAACACGGACAAGATCGACGCAGGCCTTACTGTGCCGGATTATCACGATGCAGGTACTTGCGGGGGAACAACTGGTATCGCCGGTGACCATTCCGCCTAAGGAAATATTTGTACGGTTTCACCACGGTGCCTGTCACCGATTCCTACATTATCGTAGGAATCGGTTGGATAACTACATTTTTGTATCTTTTGGGGGATCGGCTTTGCCGCCGGTGTTTTTCGATATAGCTAATTCTTTGTATTATATATAATTATTTTTTTCCAAAAACAGGGACGCTTGGCATGGATATTGCTACTAATATAGAAACCAATATCATTATTTTATTTACGGAGGATGTATGAGCATTGTTGATTTTTCCAAGACCCCGGTAGCCGAATTGTACGGTACCAATAGTTTTTCCAACGCCCTGATGCGGGAGCGGCTGCCAAAAAATATTTATAAAGAGATCACCGCAGTCCAGGCCGGCGAAAAGGAGCTGACCCTGGAGGTGGCGGAAGTGGTGGCCGCGGTGATGCGGGACTGGGCCATTTCCAAAGGGGCCAGCCATTATACCCACTGGTTCCAGCCCCTCACGGGACTTACCGCGGAAAAACACGATTCCTTTATTGCCCCCACCGGGGATGGAAAGGTGATCATGGAATTTTCCGGGAAGGAGCTGGTTAAAGGCGAGCCTGACGCGTCGAGTTTCCCCAGTGGGGGGCTGCGGGCGACCTTTGAGGCCCGGGGCTACACCGCCTGGGACGTAACGAGCCCGGCCTTCCTCAAACAGGACCCCACCGGTACCACCCTCTGCATCCCCACCGCCTTTATCAGCTATTACGGTCAGGCCCTGGACAAAAAGGTTCCCCTCCTCAAATCCATCGACGCCCTGAGCAAACAGGCCATCCGGGTCCTGCGGGCCCTGGGGAACGAGGTTTCCAAACGGGTCTTTACCACGGTGGGCCCCGAACAGGAGTATTTCCTGGTGGACAAGACCTTTTACGATCAGCGGCCGGACCTGATCCTCACGGGCCGGACCGTATTCGGCGCCCTGCCCGCCAAGGGCCAGGAGATGGAGGACCACTACTTCGGCGCCATCAAGGAACGGGTGGCCGGGTTTATGCGGGAACTCAACACCGAGCTGTGGAAGGTGGGGATCCCCGCCAAAACCCAGCATAACGAGGTGGCCCCCAATCAGTTCGAGATTGCCCCGGTCTTTGCCAACAGTTCCGCGGCGGTGGACGCCAACCAGATGGTGATGGAGACCATCCGGACCGTGGCCCGCCGCTACGGCCTGGAGGGCCTGCTCCACGAAAAACCCTTTGCCGGGGTGAACGGTTCCGGGAAACACAACAACTGGTCCATGGCCACCGACGACGGGCTGAACCTCTTTGACCCCGGGGAAAACCCCGAATCCAATGCCCGGTTCCTCCTCTTTGCCGCGGCAGTGGTGGAAGCGGTGGACCGTTACTCCCTGCTGATCCGTTCTTCCGTGGCGACCTCCGCCAACGACCACCGTCTGGGGGCCAACGAGGCGCCCCCAGCCATTGTCTCCGTGTTTTTCGGCGGACCCTTAACCGAAATCTTCGATAACATTGCCGAAGGGAAAAGCAGCGGCAAGAGCAATCCCGGCCAGCAGATCAAGATCGGCGTCAGCAGTCTCCCCAGCCTTCCCAAGGACGTTTCCGACCGGAACCGGACCAGCCCCTTTGCCTTTACGGGGAACAAGTTTGAGTTCCGCATGGTGGGCTCCTCCCAGTCCATCGCCACCCCCAATACCTTCCTCAACGTGGCGGTGGCCCAGGTGCTTTCCGAATTCGCCGATAAGCTGGAAAAGGCCGCCAATAAAAATGAAGCCATCCAGGCCATCATCAAAGAATCCTATTCCAAACACCGGCGGGTGGTCTTTAACGGGAATAACTATGCCGATGAGTGGGTCCGGGAAGCGGAACGCCGGGGGCTTCCCAATGTTAAAAACGCCGTGGATGCCCTGTCGGTTTTGATCCAGAGTGAGACCGTCACCCTCTTTGAGAACCACAAGGTATTTACCAAGGAGGAACTGGAGAGCCGTTATCATATTTATCTTGAAAAATACTCAAAACAGATAAATATCGAAGCGGGGGTTACCATAGACATGGCCCGCCGCTACCTGTTCCCCGCGGCGTCCGGTTATGCGGCGTCCCTGGCCCGGGATGCCGCGGCCCTGGCCGCCATCGGTGCCGTAAGCGTACCCCAGGAAAAACGGGCCAAACGGATCTCCGAACTCGCGGGGGAACTCTACGACGAAACCTCCAAGCTGGAAAGCGCCCTGACCGAAGCCCAGGAAACCGGGGAAGCCTTCGCCCAGGCCAAGGCCTATTACGAAAAAGTCCGGCCCGGCATGGACGCGGTCCGTTCCAAGGCAGACACCCTGGAAAAACTCGTCTCCAAAGAGGCCTGGCCCTTCCCCGGCTATGAGGATCTGCTGTTTAAACTGTAAGAAAACTCAGGAACCCCTGAGATTCTGAAACCGGGGAAGGAGCTTGCCTCCTTCCCCGGTTTTTTCTTTATAACCCCTTATTACCAATTACCCGTGGTATTCCCCAAGCCGCCGGGAGAAGGATCGGGGTCGGTGTAGGTCCAGGAGTCGGAGAGGTCCGACCGGCTGGCGTAGAGGGTGAGCCCCGGACCCGCATCGGCGTTACGCGTCTTGCCTGTGCCTGAACTTGAAGGTAGATAAACCGCATGGCCGGATAATGTTGTGGCGGTGTTTTCGGTACTGCCCGGAGTGTGGGTAGCATTACTATCGCCATAAATGATCCCCCCTGTTTTTCTGAAGGTCCCATCGGGTTGATACACACCACCGCCTCTGGCGGCAGTGTTGCCGGATATTTTCCCGCCCTTCATCGTGAAGTTGCCCCCCATATGGTTATACACGCCGCCACCAACATAGCTGGTGATATTACCGGATATTTCCCCAGCCTCCATTATGACGGTCCCGCTATTATACACGCCGCCGCCACTGGTACCGCCGTCTGCACGGTTGTTTTTAATTGCCGCGTTTGCGCCCACAATATACAGGGATCCGCCGTTGATTACCTGTATTCCCCCGGCACTGTATTCGACGGTATTGGTATTGGTATTTCCCTCGACCACCGCCCCATGCTCAAGAACCAGGGTTCCCCCGTTTACCGTGATAAGGGCCGCGGTGTTGTTCCCTATGCCCACCAGGGTGATGTCCCGCAGGTAAAGGGTTACCCCCTTCTTAACGGTGATCACCGCCTTCCCTCCGTTCCCGGTAAGCCGTATTTTCCGGCCGCGGCCGTCGATTCGGACGAAGTCGGGACTATTCGATGAATCCAATACCGCCCCCTCCGTCCCAAGACTATTGGCGGTGAAACTTACCGCTTCTTCCCCCGGCGATAGGTCTATGTAGAGGGGCGCGGCCGCAATCGTAAACTCATTCTTTGCCGCCTGTATCCGCTCCAGGGCGTTACTTTCCCGTGGGTTTGCCGGTGGTTTCTGCGCAAAATACCCGATAAGCTCCTCGTACACCACCGTAATGCTCCGGATCTCCGTCCCACTCCGGTCCTCAACGGATGTCCCATCACTATAGGCGAAGGGCGTTGAGTTAAACTTATACCCGTTCTTTGCCTGGAGGCTTATCGTTGCCCGGTACACCCCATTATGGAAGACCTCCAGGGGGCTCACCGCCCGGTACCCCTGAGGGGTGTAATAATCCCAACTGATAGTCCCGGTTACACCAGTCTTGTCAACCGTCCAGGTAGGCATTTCTCCCACCACCGGCAGGGGTATGTAGTCCTCTAATTTGTAATTGCTCACTATGGTCCAGTTGTCGGCCGGCCCGAAGCTTACCCTTACGCCCACTCCCCCCCCATCGGGAATATAAGAAACAGGACTCAGGCCATCGTACCGGAAATCCGTGTCCGTCAGACCTGCGGGAAACACAAACCCAGGCGCCGCAGTCAGAACCGCCTTCGCTTGGTAGATCACCCCATATTGGAAAACTTCCCCGCTCGTCATAGGCGTACCGCTGCCGTCGGTCCAGCTTACCTTTCCGCTATACTCCAGCCCGGGGCTGACAAAGGTCCTTATGGGCGTCCCCCCCGTATAGGGCGCGGGGATGAGGCCCGTTAAGTCTATTGGGGGGGTTATGCTGGTCCCCGTCAGGGTTGGGGGGAACTCGATACTGAGGCTTCCCCCGGAATTACCGGGATGTATCGTACATGCCAGGGCCGCCGGGTCCGGGCTCAGGGTGTCCCCAGTATGGTAAAACCCGGGGTCGGCCCCAAAAACATAGCCCGGCCTTGCCGCCAGACTTACCGTCGCCATGTATCTCACTCCACCCTGGAACAGGTCAATGGGGTTCGGCCCGGAATCCCCGGCCCACTCCACCGTCCCCGTATACTGGACCCCTGCAAAGGATATAACCGGCGTCCCCCCCAGGGCCGGCACAGGGATATACGCCGATAGGTCTATCTGGTCTATGGTTTTCGCCGCCTCTGCCGCCCGGTAGCTTATGGTGGTCAATGTACGGCGGGAAGGGTCCGAATTCGGTCCCGGCTGGGTGGTTACCGAACCTGCCGGATACTGAAAATTGAGCCCCGGGTCAAAGCTCCAGCCGTTTTTCGCGCTGATGGTGATATCCGCCTGGTACACCTCCCCGGCGGTAAAAGTAGTCAGACTCCCGCTTATATCGTTACCCCCCGCGTCCTTCCAGACCGCCTGAAGGTCCAGGTCTCCCCGGCTCAACGCCGTGACAGGTACCGCCCCTGCCACGGGCACGGGAACATACACCTGGAGGTCGTAATTCCCTATCACCAGACCGGTATCGTTGTCGCTCCGCTCTATCGTGTAATCTTCCCCCAATGGCAGGGCGCAGCCGCCCATAAGGACCACGGCAACCCATAGGATCACCAAGAAAGCGGGAAAAAGACAAACCCTTGGGTTATGGTTCCGCATAGTATACACTCCTTATTACCAATTACTTGTAGTGTTTCCCAAGCCGCCGGAGGAAGTGTCGTTGTAGATCCAGGAGCCCGACCATTTGGCGTAGAGTCTGACCCCCGGACCCGCATCGGCGTCACGTATCTTGCCTTTATCCAGATAAACCGCATGGCCGTTGAGGGCGGTGTTGTTTTCGGTTCTGCCCGGGGTGGTATTGCCGTAAATGATCCCCCCCGTTTTGATGAAGGTCCCATAGAGTTGAAACACGCCGCCGCCTCTACTGGTAGTAGTTTTGTTGCCGGATATTTCCCCGCCCTCCATCTTGAAAGTCCCGCTGTAGATATGCACGCCGCCGCCTGGTAGAGTAACGGCTTCGTTGCCGGATATTTCCCCGCCCTTCATCGTGAAGGTCCCCTGGTCTTGATACACGCCGCCGCCCCAGTCGTTGGCGGTGTTGCCGGTTATTTTCCCCGCCTCCAGGATGAAGATCGCTTCCGTGGTATACACACCGCTGCCGTTGCCGGCTTTGTTGCCGGATATTTCCCCGCCCTTCATTATAAAGGTCCCTTTGTTATATATGCCGCCGCCTTTGCCGTTGGTATTGGTATTTCCCTCGATCACTGCCCCATGCTCAAGCACCAGGATTCCCCCCCGCTCTACATTGATAAGGGGCGCATCGTTGCTCCCTATGCCCGCCAGGGTGATGTTCCGCAGGTAAAGGGTTACCCCGCTCCCAACGGTGATCACCCCCTGCCCCGTCGGGGCCCCGGTAAGCCACACCCTCCGGCCGCGGCCGTCGATTCGGACGTAGGCGGGACTGTTCGATGCGGTCAATACCGCCCCCGCCGGCTCAAGACGATCGGCATCGGAAGTGAAAGTTACATATTCTTCCCCCGGCGATAGGTCTATATAGAGGGGCGCGGCCGCGCTCGTAAACTCATTCTTCGTCTTTGCCGCCTGTATCCGATCCAGGGCGTTGCTTTCCCAGGTGTTTATCGTTTTCTGCGCGAAGGACCCGGTGAGTTCCTTGTACACCACCGTAATGCTCCGGCTCTCCTCCCCGCTCTGGTCCCCACCGGGACCCCAGTTTACCAGGCCGGGGCCGTAATCGAAGTCCTCCGCCGGGTTAAACTTATACCCGTTCTTCGCCTGGAGGCTTATCGTCGCCCGGTATATCCCACAATGGAAGACCTCCAGGGGGCTCACCGCCTGGTACCCCCCCGCAGGGGTATAGTAATCCCAGCTTATGGTCCCGATTACCCCCCCACGGTCAAATGCCCATACCGGCTTCCCATCTACCACCGGCAGGGGGATGTAGTTCTGCAAAACGTAATCGCTCACCATGTTCCAGTTTTTAGCCGGCCCGAAGCTTATCGTTATGGTCCCCGTTCCCCCCCCGCCGGGAATATAAACCGGGGGAATCCCATCGTCATCGTATAGGTGCGTAAAATCCGTACCCACTAGACCGGCGGGGAACACAAACCCGGATGCCGCGGTCAGAACCGCCTCCGCTATATAGGTCACCCCATATTGGAAAACTGCCCCGCTCACCATAGGCGCGCCGTTGCTGTCCTTCCAGCGCACCGTCCCGCTATACTCCAGCCCGGGGCTGACAAACGTAGTTGTTGGCGCCCCTCCCGCATACGGCGCAGGGATAAGGTCCGTCAAGTCTATCGGAGTGTCTATGCCGATCCCTGTCCGGGTTTGGGGGAACACGATACTGAGGGTTCCCCCTGAGTTGCCGGGATGTATCGTAAATGTCAGGGCCGCCGGGTCCGGGCTCAGGGTGTCCCCGGTATGGTAAAAACCAGGGTTGGACACAAAGACATAGCCCGGCCCTGCCGCCAGACTTACCGTCGCCGTGTATATCACTCCCCCCTTAAACAGATCAACGGAGTTCGGCCCGGAACCACCATTCCACTCTACGGTGCCCGTATACTGGATCCCTGCAAAGGATATAACCGGCGTCCCTCCCAGGACCGGCGCAGGGATATATGCCGATAGATCTACCAGATCTATGGTTTTCGCCGCCGCTGCCGCATGGTAGCTTATGGTGGTCAAAGTGCGGCGGGATGGGTCCGAATTCGGTCCCGGCTGCGTGGTTACCGAACCCGCCGGATACTGAAAATTGATCCCCGGATCAAAACTCCAGCCGTTTTTCGCGCTGATGGTGATATCCGCCTGGTACACTTCCCCGCCGGTAAAAGCACTCAGACTCCCGCTTATATCGTTACCCGCCGCGTCCTTCCAGACCACCTGAAGGTCCAGATCTCCCCGGCTCAATGCCGTGACAGGTACCGCCCCTGCCACGGGCACAGGAACATACACTTGCAGGTCGTAATTCCCTATCACCAGACTGGCGCTGTTGTCGCGCCGTTCGATCGTATAATCTTCCCCCAATGGCAGGGCGCAGCCTCCCATAAGGACCACGGTAACGCATGAGATCAAAAAGAAAACGGGAAAAAAATAGACCAGGGGGGCACGATTCCGCATAACATCTCCTTAGTATACTAAAATAGTATACTAAAAATATAAGAAAATCCGGGATAAAAATCAATAGATAATACCAATTTTCAGTTTAAAATACCAATTAACCACGAACTTTCACTTCGCTATTCCGGAATTTATACCTGAATTCTCTCCATTGTTCGTGCGGTTCGTGCGGTTTGTGAGGTTCGTGCGGTTCGTGGTTAAATTCTCCGCTTAAATTAACCATAGATAAAGGAACCGCCTCACCTGCTACTTAACTATTTCCTCAAATAGCATATAATAGGGATGGTTTCATTTGAAATAACCAACCAGGTCCACCGCCATCGGGCGGTGAGATATTAGAATCAAACGAAAAAGGAGCGGAATATGCAGAATTTTGTTTATGGAAATCGGACTAAAATTATCTTTGGTAAAGGCACGGAAAAGACCGTGGGGGTGGAAACCGCGGCGTATGCCAAGCGGATCCTGCTGCACCATTCCGGGGGGCACGCGGTTAAATCGGGGCTCCTGGACACGATCAAGGGGAGCCTGAAACAGGCCTCCGTGGAATGGGTGGAATTATCCGGGGTAAAACCCAATCCCCGGCTTTCCCTGGTGTATCAGGGGGTGGAAATCTGCAAGAAGGAAAAACTCGCCTTTATCCTGGCCGTGGGGGGCGGGTCGGTTATTGACTCCGCCAAGGCCATTGCCCTGGGGGCCCTCTACGACGGGGATGTCTGGGATTTTTATATCCGAAAAGCGACCGCCGCCCAGGCCCTGCCGGTGGCCGCGGTGGTTACCATCCCCGCAGCGGGGAGCGAGTCCAGTATCAGCTCGGTGATCACCGATGAACGGGGCCCCTGGAAACAGGGGGTTAACGAGGAGTGTATACGCCCGGTTTTTTCGATCCTGAACCCGGAACTAACCTACAGCCTGCCCCCCTATCAAACCGCCTGCGGCGTCGCGGATATGCTGGCCCATATCATGGAGCGGTATTTTACCAGGGAACCCCACGTGGAGCTTACCGACGAGCTTTGCGAGGGGGCCATGCGGGCCATCATCAGAAACGCCCGGAAGATCTTTAACGGTAACGGCGAAAACTACGACGCCCGGGCAGAAATAATGTGGGCCGGGAGCCTGGCCCATAACAACCTCCTCAGCACCGGCCGGATAGGGGATTGGGCGAGCCACGCCATTGAGCATGAGTTATCGGCCCTATACGACATAGCCCACGGCGCGGGGCTTTCCGTAATCTTTCCCGCATGGATCAAATACAACATCAAGGAGGACACCCCCCGGTTGGCCCGCTTTGCCGCCAAGGTATGGGGCGTGGACGGGGCCTATTACGATTACGAGCAGGCGGCCCTGGAAGGGATATTCAGGATGAAAAATTTCTTCCGTTCCATTGGGCTACCGGTCTCCTTTGCCGACTTGAAACTGCCCACCGACCGGATCCCCGAAATGGCGCAGCGGACCGTCAAATTCGGCCCGGTGGGGACGTACAAAATCCTTGACGCCAAGGACGTGGAGGCTATTTACCGTATCGCGGCAGAAGAAGCATAGCAGCCTAAAGATACTGATAACCACGAACGACACGAACATCACGAACTTTTGCTTCGATGTTCCGGAATTTATACCTGAATTCTCTTCTTTGTTCGGGGGAAAGCAGGAAAGAACTATCGGTGAAAACGCCAATTTTTCTTTGTTTCTGTTCGTGTGGTTCGTGTGGTTCGTGGTTAAACTCCATTATTTGTCAGTTTTTCAGTCCAAAGAGGGCAAAGGTGTTTTGGGCGGTCAGGGCCTTGAGTTTTTCCAGGCTTATTCCCCGCAGTTCCGCGGCTAAACGGTAGCCTGCTCCCACCATAGCCGGGTCGGCGGGACTTCCCCGGTAGGGGACCGGGGCCAGGAAGGGGGAATCGGTTTCCAAGAGCAGGCGGTCTTCGGGAACAAATTGCAGGGCTTCCCGAAGGGGCCCGGTATGCTTATAGGTGAGGTTTCCGGCAAAGGAAAGGTAATACCCCCGGTCCAAAAAAAGCCTGGCCTGGGGGGTGCCATAGGAAAAGCAGTGGATCACCCCCCGGACCTCCGGATACCGGGCAAGGATTGCCGCGGTTTCCTCGGCGGCGTCCCGGGAATGAATGATAATGGGGAGGCGGTATTGTTTTGCCAAGTCCAACTGGGCCTCCAGGAGTTCCCCCTCGCCGGCTATATCCGCCCCGGCTTCCGCCTGGTTCCAATGGCGGTCCAGGCCGCATTCCCCCACCGCCGCGAGGAGCCCGGCGGGCGCTTTTTGGATCTGCTGTTCCAGTACCGCCGTCAGTTCCCGCCGTCCGGCGATTGCCTCCGGATACGGCCAGATCCCCGCGGCAAACCGGATCCGGTCAAAGCGGGAAAAGGCAGCCACCCGGTCCGCCAGGTCATGGGCCGCGGTCCCGATATCAATAATCCCCCCAAATCCCCCGCTAAAAAGCTCCTCCAGCCTCTTTTCCGGGGAAATCCCCCGATCTGAAAGCAGGGACAGGTGGGCATGGGTATCAATAAGTCCGGCGATATCGCCCATGGTGTCTTGCGGCATACTTCTTGACCTTACCGGATCCCCCTGTTATTATGCAAGTATGGTGAGGTAGCGCGTTGGCCGGGGTGGTGGAATGGTAGACACCGGAGACTTAAAATCTCCTCTCCGCAAGGGGGTACGGGTTCAACTCCCGTTCCCGGCAGTTGAAAATAGTTGCAGCCATGAGTCGGTAGAACAGGGCGGCTCAAGTAAAAAGCGGTCTAAGTAGAGCCCATGCATGATAATTACTGATAAATATAGCGTATCCGCCCTTTTTTTACGATCCCTGGCGCTTTTTCCCATTTTGTATCAGGTCCGGCTCCTGGCCCAGGACCTGGCGGATACGCCGGTCTTTGTGGTTACCCTGCTTTTTGGCTTTGTTGCGGCTTGGATCCTGGCAAAACGGGGCATGCCCCCCCTTCCGGCCCTGATCATCCTGATCCTGGTGCCTTGGGCGGCCCGGGCCGGGGTAGCCATGCTCAGGCTTTTTTTTCCCGCCTCCGCAATAACCCCCGATGCCCTGCTCCTCAACCTGGATCGTAACAACTTTGTGGTCCTCCTGCCCTTTTATTGGGCCGCCCTCTCAACCTACTTTTCCAGCCGGTCCCTCCGTTTTTTGCGGGCCGACATCATTGCCGCGGATGTCCTGATCCT
Source organism: Treponema sp. TIM-1 (assembly GCF_046533115.1). NCBI lineage: Bacteria > Pseudomonadati > Spirochaetota > Spirochaetia > Treponematales > Treponemataceae > Treponema > Treponema sp. TIM-1. The sequence continues at coordinate 24,412 of NZ_JAJQRC010000022.1, read as the reverse complement.
GGGGCTTTTTTGTATAACCCGTACCGGGGAAATGGACGCCTACCGCTGGCCGGTTTTGATGATCGCCCTTTTTACGGGGATCCTCTTTCTGCAGATCCTGGCCTTTATGTTTTCCCTCCCCCCGGAATACCGGCTGGGGAAAAAAGAAGGGCTTGCCGCGGTGCTTACCGTGTTTATCCTGGCTTTTTTGGGGGGCGTCCTCTTTATCAGACCCTCCCAGGAAGGGGCCGTTACCCAGGGCGGCGGACTGCTGGAGCCCAACCTCTTCCGGTTTGATTTTACCCAGTACCTCAAACTGGAAAGTGAAATCAGCATGAAGGACGATCTGGTCCTGATAGTCAGAAAAGATTCCGAAGATACCCATATTTTGCTCCGCCGCTTTGTGCTTTCCGGGTATGACCCCAAGCAGGGATTTTTCCGGTATGATACGATAGATGAAAAGGCCCACCCCCAACGGCTGCCCGAAGGATACACCTCCTTTGATGACGAGGGGATAAGCACCTACCGGATTACCGAGCAGGAATATTTTTTCGTCAACCTGGACCCCCAGGTCTTTGTCGCCATGAACAAGCCCGTCCTGGTTACCCCCTTTGACCAGTGGGACGCTTCTTCCTTCAGTTCCGCTTACGGAGTACGGAGTTACGTCAGCGAGGTCCTGCCCTTTGAGTTGATAGAAGCGGTAACCGGTCCCCCGGGGCCGGAAACCCTGGGGTTAAGCGTTGCGGACTATGCCTATTACACCGAATACGGCGGGGACGGGATCATCGCGGCCTATGCCCGGGAAATAACCGAAGGAATTACCAATTACCGGGAAAAGGTAAGAACCATTTATGAATGGTTAAAATACGGGGAGTACCGGTACAGCCTCAAGCCCGGGATAGCCCCCGACGGGGACCAGTTGAAATTTTTTCTCTTTCAATCAAAAAAAGGGTACTGTTCCTATTATGCCTTCTCCATGGCCTTGCTCCTCCGTTCCCTGGGCATACCCGCCCGGGTGGCGGTGGGTTTTTTTCTTGATCCCGAAACCAATACCTTTAACTATTACCCGGTGCGATCCAGCATGGCCCATGCCTGGGTAGAGGTTTACTATCCCGGATACGGCTGGATTGAGTACGATCCCACCTCCGGGATCCTGGCCGAAGGGGAGGAATTCACCCTTTCCACCGGGACGCCCCCGGATGTCTTTGAACGGCTGATGAAGGAAATCCTGGACAACCGGTCCCGGCTTAGCCCCCGGATACGGGCTGAAATCGAAACCATCCCCGGAACCTGGGATAGCCTGGGACGGTCCGCCGGTCTCTTTTTGCAAAAATATTGGGGGGCCGCCCTTTTTATCATCCTCGGTTTGGCCTTCATGTTCATGCGGACCGGCCTCCTCTGGATCGTGCCCCTTATCAGGGCGCCGCGAAAAAAGGCGGACCGCCTTTGGACCCATATAGTGCGGCGGCTGCGCCTGGGGGGATTCAGAAGAGGCCCCCAAGGCGAGGCTGATTGGGCCCATGACCTGGACCGGGAATTTGCCCTGGGGGTTTACCCCCTCTACCAAAGCCTGGCCGCCGCCCGGTACGCCCCGGAATTTACCCTGGAGGAACTTTCCCTCCTGAAAAGCCGGTACGTTTTTTTCCAGGGCCAATACAAAAAAGTTATCCCCTTCTTCCGGCGTATCCTGGCGTGGATCCTTCCGCCCCTGGCCCTGGCCCTAGGCCCCTCCAGGGGACGGTCCGGGGGAAGGAAGGGCCGGGGGCTCACCCTCCTGGCGATCCCCATCCTGTTGGCGGCCCTGGCCGGGGACGCGGCCCGGGCCCAAACGCCGGGGGGGGAACCGGGGGCGGAGGAGCTTTTTGCCGAAGCCCTGGAGGCCCAGGGCGCGGAACTATGGGAACGGGCCATTGAACGGTATGCCCAGGGTTCCCGGCTTTACCCCCAGGATCCCCGGTTCGCCCTGGCCTTGGGGAACCTCTATTCCGGCCATCGCCTCTTCAGCCTTGCCTGGGATGAATACCGCAAGGTAGAAAAGCTGATCCCGGAAAACATCGAAATTTTATACCTCCTCGCCCGAACCGCGGGTTATCTGAACCAGACCGTAACTGCGGTGGAGTACCTGGAGCGCTTATTGTCCCTGGATCCCCTCAACTATGAGGCGGTCAGTAATTTAGGGTGGATGTACTATAAACTCCACCGCCTGGAGGAAGGGGAGCGGCTTCTTTTGGAGGCCCGGTCCCAAACCGGGGGGGACGCTGATTTCGCCATGACCCTGGGAACCATCTATTTGGCCATGTTTCGTTACGAGGATTCCAAACGATGGTACCTGGAAGCCATTGCCGGCGGGGAGGAAGTGGGAGACCGGCAATTTACCGCGGTGGCCTACTACAATCTCTCCATTTTAGAGAGCCGCTTCTATAAATTCGGCGCCGCCTTTGACTGCGCCAACGCGTCTTTGGCCGCCCAGGACCGGTCCTCGGGACGGCTTGCCCGGGGGGAACTGTTCCTCCGGCGCCTGGAGCTGTCCCGGGTCCTTACCGAATATCAGGGGGCCTATGAGCTGGATACCTCCCCCCTGGCCAAGGTGAATCTGGCCCAGGCCTACCAGATTGGGGGCCGGCTTGAGGAGGCCCGGCTCTACGCCGAAGACTGCCTGAACCAGGGGGACCTTTCCTGGATGCTTAATTACGGTATCGATCCGGTACAGTACAAACGGGACCTCCACGAGATCCTCTATAGAACCTACGGCGGCCTTAAAAAAACCCAGGGGGCGCTGGTTTACGGCTCGTTACCGGAAAAGGCCCACAGCCTTTTACAGACCCTTTTCTATGGTTTTAAGGAATCGGTCCACCGCCGCCTCTACGAAAAATATTGTTTCCTCAATGCCGAGGCCTATGAGGCGGAACTCTCAAGTCCCGGGGCGCCCCATCTGGACGCCCTGATCCAGTACTACCATGCCTTTCAATCGTACCCCTCCCGGGCCCGGACCTACCTCAACCAGGCCATGGAATTTGAGACGGCCCTGATACCCCAGGCCCAGGCTTCCTATGATTTGGAAGAAGGGACCCTTCGGGGGGACAAGGCCCTTATCCGCCGGAGCCTGGAACAATTTGATCCGGTATGGGAGCGGGACATGATTGCCGAAGGATATGCCGAATTGGCCCGGGCGGCCCGGGGCAGGGAAAGACAGGAAGCGGCGGAGCGGCTTTACGCCCTTAATCCGGGGGGACTCCGCCAACAGGGGATACGCCTGCCCGCGGAACTCCGTTTGGAAACCGGCGGGAGGCCGAACAACGCCGCAAAACTCGAAAAAGCCCTGAGGCGGGCCCTGGCCCAGGCGGGGATTGACGAGATCCCGGAAGGCCAGGGCCGCTTCCGGCTCAGGATAACCCTTGCGCCGGGGGACAGCGCCCTCTGCCAACTCTACGACGCCGGCAGGGGAACCACCCTCTTCACCCGCAGCTTCCCCCTCAACTCCTCCTCCCCGGAGGATATCAGCGCCTTTACCCGCGCCCTGGGGGATGAGCTTTTCACCGCGCCCTAGTAAAATTTAACCACAAACCTCACGAACCATCACGAACAAGAAGACGCTTTGAACAAAAAGTTCGTGTTTTTCGTGTGGTTCGTGGTTAACCCTCTTCTTTCTGCCTAACATGGGTTAATCGGTAACGCCTATGGTGACTGACACCCAAAACGCAACTTTTTTTATACCCAGGGGTCAAAATTCATAGATCATACCGGTGTTTTTGGATATAGTTGAAGCAGCATTATTATCCAGCATGAGGAGTTACCGGTTATGGAAGAAATAAGGTCTTCGGAAGCAGCCCAGATCATCATCGCGATAATCCCCATTGTGGGAATCGTTATGGGATCGGCGGTGGTGTTTTTTTATCTTCTGTGGAACTACAAACGCAGGACCCTGTTAATCCAGGAAGGGCATTATGAACAGCCCAAGTTTGATCTTCTTTCTTTCAGCCTGCTGGCAGGGCTGTTGTTGGGCAGTGTGGGGATAACCTTAACCGTATTCTTGGCCATAGCGCAGGGAACCAGGTATGGTCTTTTGGGAGGGCTTATTCCCCTTTCAATCGGTATTGGTTTGTTGACCTATTATGGAATAAAACGCCTCGATAAACGGGCATGATGACGGACCGCGAGGCAGACGATCAACGGATCGTCACTGGGATCGTCTCGGGACAGAAGGAGTTGTTCCGGGTTCTGGTACACCGGCATGAACAGGCGGTACATGGAATGGGATTGAGTTTTTTTCGGAATGCCGAAGATGCCGCGGATTTTACCCAGGAGGTATTTCTTAAAGCCTATCATAGTTTATCCAAATTTGAGGGACGGTCGCGGTTTTCAACCTGGCTGTACAAAATTGCCTATAATACCGCCCTAAACGGGATAAGCAGGCGGAAAGAGTACCAGAGCCTGGCGGAGGGGGAAGTGATTCCAGACCGGTACACCCCGGAAGAGGCCCTGCTCCAGTCCGCCGCAAAGGAAGCGGTCATCGAGGCGGTAAAGGAGCTTCCCGATAAATACCGGATCTGCGTGGATCTCTTCTTTTTTTACGACCGGTCCTACCAGGAAATAGAGCTTATCACCGGACATCCGATAAATACGATAAAATCCCATGTATTCCGGGCAAAAAAGCTGCTTCGTCAAAAACTTGCGGCCTATGCGGAGGGAGAGTAAGATGTCTTGTCATGAGATTATGGAAAAAATGCTGGAATTCGACGGCGATAAAATACCCCTCTTACTCCGTTTCAAAATAGCCCTGCATCTTCTGGGCTGCGGCCGTTGTTCCGGGGAAATGATCCGGTACGAAGCGGCCCGGAATCTTCTGAAAAGGGATTTTTTCCCCCCCTCCCCGGGGCTTGCGGGGATTATCATGGAAAAAATCTACCGGGAGGAGCCCCTGACGGACACCGCCGGCGCAATTTCCTTCCGGAGTTGGGTGATCATTGGGATCATCGTGGTTTTTTCCCTGTCCAGCTCGTTTGTGGGCATTAATTTCGGAAAAATCGCCGCCCGGGAAGGCTCCTCCTTTTTGCTGCCCCTGGGGCTCACCATCGGTACCATCGTAAGCGCCTACGGTGCCCTGTTTATCGGCAGCCACCTGGAGGAACTCTCCGAACGCTTCCGCCTCCATTAGTACCTAGGATTAACCACGAACGACACGAACCTCACGAACAATAGTAAGAAATTAACCACGAAGGCGCATAAGGCGAAGAAGGAAGGAAGAAAAGGATTAACCACGAACGACACGAACCTCACGAACTTTCATTTGAAATTCTTGTATTTGTTCGTGGTTTTTTTCTGTCCTTTGTTGAAACTGAGAATTGCTGCTTTAAGCGTTGACAATACCGCTCCGGAGGCATAAGCTGTTTATATGAATATTTCCACATATACGGTAAAACCGAAACTCCCTCCCCCGTTAAAGCCTTTGGAAGAAATTGCCCGAAATCTTTGGCTTTCATGGAATTTTGACGCAGTCCAGCTCTTTATCCGCTTGGATTATGATGTTTGGCTTCAATCCTCCCAAAGCCCGGTCCGCACCTTGGGGATGGTAAGCCAGGAACGGCTCGCGGAAATGGCAAAGGATGATTCCTACCTGGCCGCGTTAAATGAGGTTTACAACCGTTTTCTCCGGTATAAAAAGGGTGAAACCTGGTATCGGGGCACCCGGCGGGACGTGGTGGCATATTTTTCCATGGAATACGGCATGGATGTTTCCTTTCCCATCTATTCCGGGGGCCTGGGAATGCTTTCCGGGGATCACATGAAGACCTCCTCCGATATGGGCCTGCCCCTGGTGGGGATCGGGCTCCTCTACCGGCAGGGATACTTCCGGCAGTACCTGAACGCCGACGGGTTCCAGCAGGAGACCTACCCGGAAAATGACTGGTACAATATGCCGGTGGAACGGAAAACCAGCAAAGGCGGGGAACCCATCAAGATCACCGTGGATCTGGCGGGCAGACAGGCCACGGCCCAGATATGGGAAGTGAAGGTAGGCCGGTCTTCCCTCTACCTGCTGGATACCAATATCGATGAAAATCCCCCGGATATCCGGAACGTTACCGCCACCCTCTACGGCGGGGACAAGGAAACCCGGATTCAGCAGGAGATCCTCCTGGGTATCGGTGGAATCCGGGCCCTGCGGGCCCTGGGGATCAACCCCGCGGCAACCCACATGAACGAGGGTCATTCGGCCTTTTTGGGGCTTGAACGGATCCGGGAGATCATGGACGAGAAGAAATTCAACTTTGAAGAGGCCAAAGAAGCGTTATGGCCCACCAATATTTTCACCACCCATACCCCGGTTCCCGCGGGGAACGAGCGCTTTGATGTGGCCCTGATGGAGAAGTATTTCAGCGCCTGGCCCCAGATCCTGGGAATAAACTGGAAGGACTTCCTCGGTTTGGGCAGGGAACGGCCCTTCGATGACAGTGAACCCTACTGTATGACCATCCTGGCCCTGAAACTCGCCGCCTATGCCAACGGGGTTTCCCGGCTCCATGGGGAGGTTTCCCGGGATATGTGGAAGGGCCTCTGGCCGGGCCTCCCCCTGAACGAGATCCCCATCGGCCACGTTACCAACGGGGTACATCCCCGGACCTGGGTTTCCAACAACATGGCCGACCTCCTGGACCGGTATTTCGGCCCCCATTTTGAGGAGGAACCCACGGATCTGGCCATCTGGAACCGCATGGACCGGATCTCCGATGAGGAGTTGTGGCGCACCCATGAACGCCGCCGGGAGCGGCTGGTGGCCTTTGCCCGGGACCGGATCCGGCAGAACCTCAAGCGGAACGGAGCGGTGGAGCGCCGGATTCAGCAGGCCGAAGACGCCCTTTCCCCCTATGCCCTTACCCTGGCCTTTGCCCGCCGTTTTGCCACCTATAAACGGGGCAACCTCCTCCTGCGGGACCCGGAACGGCTCCTCAAGCTATTAAAGGACACCGAGCGGCCCATCCAGCTCATATTTGCCGGTAAAGCCCATCCCATGGACATGCCCGGCAAGGAGCTTATCCGCAGCATCGTCCACTTTGCCGAACAGCACGATGTGGAAAGCCGGATCATATTTTTGGAAAACTACGACATGGCCATGGCCCATTACCTTACCGCCGGGGCGGATCTGTGGCTTAACACCCCCCGGCGTCCCCTGGAAGCGTCCGGCACCAGCGGCATGAAGGCCGCCATGAACGGGGTCCTCAACTGTTCCATCCTGGATGGCTGGTGGGACGAGGCCTATAACCCGGAAGTCGGCTGGGCCATAGGCCGGGGAGAGGAATACGAGGATACCAACCTCCAGGACGAAGTGGAGAGTAAGGCCCTCTACGACCTTTTGGAACGGGAAATCATCCCCCTCTTCTATCAGCGGGGCCGGGACGGTCTGCCCCGGGAATGGATCAAGCGGATGAAGACCTGTATGCGGGAAATCGGCCAATCCATGTCCAGCCACCGGATGCTCATGGATTATTCGAACAAATTCTATTTCCCCGCGTTAAAAAATTACCGCCGGATCGTCAAGGACGATTATACCGAGTCCAAATCCCTGGCGGCGTACCTGGATAAACTCCGCCGATCCTGGGATACCATCAAGATCCTCCGGCTGAATTCCAATGCCAAGCCGGTGATGCAGCGGGGGGATTCTTTGACGGTTACCGCCGCCATAGAACTGGGGGCCCTGCTCCCGGAGGAACTTACGGTGGAACTCTACTACGGGGCGGTGTCCAACCAAAGCAGGACTATCGAACAGGCCCGGCGGGCGGAAATGCGCCCCACCGGACGGGATGGTTCGGCTTACATCTTCCAGGTGAAGGTCGAATGTACCGATACCGGCTGGCAGGGGCACACCGTGCGGATCCTGCCGAAACATCAGGCCCTGATCCATCCCTACCGGACCGGCCTTATCAAATGGGCCTAGTATAGCGGCGGGGAGACCCGCCCGGCGGTAGCCTAGCAACCCGCCTTAACAAAACAAGGATGGTTTTTATGGTTTCTTCATCTTCGCAGCTTTCGGCGCCGGGGCGTTCTTTTAAGTATTTGGATCTGATCATGGCCGTTTTTGTGACGGTCCTCATCGTCAGTAATATCGCCTCCTCGGCCAAAATCGTTGATTTGGGGTTTTCCCTTTTCGGCGTGCCCCTGGCGTTTGACGGGGGGACCCTCCTCTTTCCCATTTCCTATGTCTTTGGGGACATCCTCACCGAGGTATACGGCTTTCGGGCGTCCCGGCGGGTCATTTGGACCGGATTCGCCGCCCTGGCCCTGGCATCGGCGGTGCTTTTCCTGCTCCGGCTCCTGCCCGGGGAGGCGCTTTGGGAGGATTACGCGGGCAGCGCCGCCTACGACGCCATCCTGGGGGGGATGAGCAGCGGGGGCATTGCCCTGGCAAGCCTCGCCGGGTATTGGGTAGGGGAATTTTCCAATTCCGCGGTCCTGTCCCGGCTCAAGGTCCTGATGCGGGGCAAACTCCTCTGGGTCAGGACCATAGGCAGCACCCTGGTGGGGGAATTGCTGGACAGCCTGATCTTTGTGCTTATCGCCAGTATCGCCGGGGTTTTCGGCTGGGAGCTTTTTGCTTCCCTGGTAGTAACCAACTATCTCTTTAAGTGCTCCATCGAAGCCCTGATGACCCCCGTCACCTACCTGACGGTGGGCAGGCTTAAGAAAGCCGAGGGGATCGATACCTATGACCGGGGGGTAAAACTCTCGCCTTTTGGGGCCGGATGCGTTTTTTTTTAAATTTTTTCACTTTTTTTTCAAAAAAACAAGATTTTTGGACCAAAGTGTGATATAATTATTAGTGTACGTTTTTAAGAAAATAATAGTATGCGGCTGCCGGGTACTTATCCGGCAACCAATCCATATATCGGGGTTCTAGTAAAGAGGGACCCCGGGGCAGCGCCTCCCGTAGCAAAGTTGACGCTGCCACCGGGGTTGCACTTATGCAGGGTAAATATAGCCCAACCGGGTAATAATTACAATGCATAGGTCCTCTTTTAAATCCCCCGGTGTCGTATGACGCCGGGGACACCCAAGATCTAATCCTGGGTGCATATTTTTTAAGGAGGGCTTTATGTTAAAACGAAGCCTTTTAGTGAGCTTGGCGGTTGTCGTAACCGCGGTACTGATTCTTGTGGGGTGCAGCCAGACTACCGACCCGGAAAGTTCAGGAGGAGGCGGCGGACAGATCGGCGGGGGCACGGTTATTAACTTAAAAAACAAGGTAACCGCCCAGGAGCTTGCAAACGCGCTGGCCGATAACGCCGAGGTAATCTTAATTGGGGACTATTCGGAAGCAATTACCCTCGTCGATACGAAAGACGAAACGGTAACCGCAACAACCCTGCATATCCCCGAGGGCAGAACCCTGACGATTGGTAAAAATGTCATTTTTATACTGGATGATGATCATCTTTCCATCGACGGGACCCTTAAAGTGGATAAGGGCGGGACAGTCATGCTGCAAAATGATGGTAGTAGCAACCCGGATGCAACCGGTAACCTTATCGGTGAGATCATTATCGAAGACGGCGGTATCTGGATAGACGCGAGCGGCAGCGGCACGGTTTGGGGTGAAACCGCGCAGGAAGGGACCGGCAGGATAGTCTACAAAGCGGGCAGCGTGGCCTACTGGGGCGGTACTAACACCGCTTACACAAACGGCTTGGCTCATGATGACGCTAAAGCGCGAAAACGCATCGGCCCTGAAGACGATTCGGATGCGAAGTATCAGCTGCTAAACGGCGAGATCATCCTCAAGAAGAATTACTTTGAGTTTAACGGCGACGCCTATTTACCCAAGGGACACGGAGTTTCCGAGGACGCCGTTGTACAGATCAACGCGGGCAAGACCGTTACGCTCACCGGCTATACCGATGCCGATGGTTTTGTCATAATCTCCGGGCCGGGCATCGACGACGATCCCGGGGGCAAGCTCATTGGGCAGGGTAAGCTGGTTGCCGGTAACACCGAGTTTGTCGGCGGCGACGGGGGCCTGCGGGCGCACTATACCGACAACACCAAGTCTATTACGATATGGGCCAAAAGCAAAACCACCAGTTGGCTCGTGGGGGGCGACGCGGTCCTCACGGGCGGCGCCGGCGCAACCATCACCCAGAAAGCGGGCCTGGGCAATTCCTTTGCCATAGGCGATACCGGTAAAGATACGGTGATAAACCTCGGCGGCACCACCACCCTGGCGGCAGCCCAGCTTATTCTGGAGGGAGACGCCGACGGAGAAGATGCAGACCTATTTGCCGACAATCCGGGTAGGGTTGTATTTAAAACAACGCTCTCGGCCGTGCAGATTGGCGCCGCGTTTACGGCTAACGGAGCCTTCACCGGTGCGGCGAAAATCGGTGACAAGACCTTTGATAAAATTGGTACTCCGACGATCTATACCAATATTACCACTGCGGCAGGCAAGTTCCTGGGCCTCAAGGCAACAGTGGATGGCGGTATTGCAGGCGGCATTGATGGTATTACCATCGACAGTACCCAAAACGTAGCGGCCCAATAATTAAGGGCGCGGCGTAACCATCCCGGGGCTTCCCCAACGGAAGCCCCGGTTTTTTGCTGCTCCGGGCGGCGGGTCAAAAGCTCGTGGTTTTTTCCACGGCGCTAGGGCTAAAAAACCACGCATACCGGCGTGGGGACCGGGTATTCGCCCCAAGGGGTGAGTTTTCCCGTCTCCGAATCCACCCGGAAAACTACCAGGTTATCCGAGTGCTGGTTGCAGACCACCAGAAAATCATTGCCGGGGCTGAAGCAAAAGTCCCGGGGGGTCCTGCCCTGGGAAGAAACCCAGTCCTCGGGGGTGAGGAGGCCCCGCGGGCCTACCCTGAACCAGGCGATGCTGTTATGGCCCCGGTTGGAGACGTAGAGGAATTTTCCCCCGGGCCCCAGCCGGACCGCGGCGGCGGTATCATCTTCCCCCTTTTGGGGAAGGGTCGAAAGGGTCTGCTCCGGTTCAAAGCCCCCGCTCGCGGGGATGTACCGGAGCACATCCAGGGAAGCGTCAAGTTCGTTTGCCAGGTAGAGGACCTCCCCGGAGGGGTCAAACACCCCGTGCCGGGGGCCGGCTCCGGGTTTTACCGAAAACCAGGGTACGGCGGCGGGAACCAGGGGTTTTGAGGCGCCCCAATGAACATCATAGGCCATGATCCGGTCGGTACCCAAATCAAGGCAAAACCCCCGGCGCTGTTCCCGGTCAAAGATAAAGGAATGGGCGTGGGGCCCTTCCTGACGGCGGGGATTAGGGCCGCGGCCGGAAAACCGGATGACCTGGAGGGCCTCCCCCAGGTTTTTCTCCAGGGGAAACACCCCCAGGGTTCCGCCGGTATAGTTGGACACCACCCCATAGGCTCCGCGGGCATCGATGGCTATATGGCAGGGATCCCGGCCGCCGCTTTTCTGCTGATTAAGAAAGCGCAGGCCCCCTTCCACGGCAAAGGCGGATAGGGCCCCGGTGGGGGTCCCCTCGAATTCGGCTAATTCATTTACCGCATAGAGGGTCTTTTTTGACGGCCCCAGGGCGAGGTATGAGGGGTTACGGGCCTCCGCGGCCAGGACCGGGCCCTCCAGGGTTTTACCATCCAGGGTAAAGGAATAAATCCCCCGGCCCCGGCCGCCATAGGCCCCTTCGGTATAGGTTCCGATAAAGCCGGTTGCTTGTTTACTCACCCCTTACTCCGTAAGACGTTTTTCTTTCCCCTGCTCCAGCATCCGGTAAACCACGGGGATGAAAAACAGGGTGATAAAGGTGGAGCTGAAAAGGCCGCCGAAGATACTCTGCCCCAGGGGGGCGTAGATCTCCGAACCCTCCCCCATGCCGATGGCCAGGGGGCCCACCCCCAGGAGGGTGGTCAGGGTGGTCATCAAAATGGGCTTAAGCCGGGATACGGCCCCGGCAACGATGGCCTCGTCCAGGGGCATCTTATCCCGGTCCCGGAGCAGGTTCGTATAATCGATGAGGACGATGGCGTTATTCACCACCACCCCTGCCAGGGCGATGATCCCCAAAAGGGATACGATATTCAGGGAGGAACCGAAAACCAAAAGCCCGCCGCTGACCCCTATCATCGTAAAAGGGATAGAAGACATGATCAACAAAGGCTGGGAAAAACGCTCAAACTGGATCACCATCACCGTATACACCAGGAAGACGGCGACGGCCAAAACCAGTACCAGGGACCGGAAGGAAGACAAAAGCTCCTCGGTGGTACCCCCGATCTCCCAGCTTACCCCGGGAACCAGGCCCCGGTCGGTGATGAGCCCCGTCACCCGCCGGGAGGTTTCCCGGACATTGGGGTCCCGGAGGGCCGCCTGCACGGTGATGGCCCGGGCCTGGTTGCGGTGGACAATTTGGGAGACCCGCTCTTCGGTTTTCAGCTCCGCAAAATTCGCCAGGGAAACCGCCCGGCCGTCCACGGTGTTGACCTGCAGGCCGTAGAGGACGTCCAGGGGTATGCGCCCGCCGCTCAGGTTGGTTTTTAACTCTATGGAAATGTTTTCATCCGTCCCATAATAGGTTCCCAGGGTAAGGCCGTTAAACACGATGCGGTTCATCGTGGCGGTTTCAGAGGAGGAAAGGCCCAGAACCCCCAGATACCGGTGGATCAGGGCCATGGACATCTCCCGCTGATCCAGGCGGATGTTGTTATCCGTACTTGCCACATTGGGGTCCAGGGCCATATACTGCCGGACCTGGTCCGCCCCGGCGATCACCGAATCCAGGTTATTACCGGAGACAATCACCACAAAACCTTCACCCCCGGTCGCCAGGGAAAGGAGCTTGGACACCCCGCCGTTGCTCACCGTGGCCTTGAGATCCGGGATGCGCCGGTTTATCTCATCCTGCAGTTCGTTGATGATGCGCTTAACGTGCCGCTTCCGGGACTTTGCCGGGGAGAGTTTGAGGCTTCCGTAGGCCCGGTTGGCTTCCCGCTGGGAACCAAAGAGGTCCGCCTGGCCCACCACAAAGTAGGAGGATTCAAGCTCGGGAACCAGGGTCCGGATCTCTTCTTCCAGCAGGGCCGTCTTTTCCCTGGTCATCTCCAGGGTATAGGCCCCGGGGGTTTCCAGGGTCAATTCAAGCTCCGCCATGTCGGTCTGGGCAAGAAATTCAAAGCCCAAAATCCTAAAGGATAAAACGCTCAATACCAGGAGGATCACGGTCCCGGTCAGAAAGGATTTTTTTGAAGCCAGGGCACCCCGGAGCAGCTTCGCATAGGCCTGGGAGAGCCGGTCCATGCTCCGTTCCACCGGCACCGCGATCCAGCGGCCAAAGGTTTTGGGTTTTTCCCGTTTCAGAAAGAGGGCGCAGAGAAAGGGAACCACGATGATCGCCACAAACAGGGAGCTAAAAAGGGCGAAGATGATGGTCCAGGCCACGTCCCGCAGGATGATCCCCGCCAGGCCGGATAAAAAGAGGATGGGGAAAAAGGCCGCCAGGGTGGTAGCGGTGGAAGCTATCACCGCCCCGCCCACCTCGTCCGAACCCAGGGACGCCGCTTCCCGCCGGTCCATCCCTGCGTCAAAATGACGCTGGATGTTTTCCAGGACCACAATGGAGGCGTCCACCACCATGCCGATGGCCGCGGTAAGGCCCCCCAGGGTTATCAGGTCCAGGCTTGAACCCTTGGCCCAGAGACCGATAAAGGTAAAGAGGATCGACAGGGGGATGGCCAAGCCCACGATCAGGGTGGTGTTCCGGTTGTGGAGGAAGATAAAAAGGATGATCACCGCCAGGGCCGCCCCCATGACGGCGGACTGGAACACCGCGTTCATGGACAGGGAAATATGATCCTGGTCGTCCTTGAGGTATACAAAGGAAATCCCCCCGGCATATTCCTGTTCCAGCTTCCCCAGGATACGCCGGACCTCCCGGCTTATGGCGATACTGTCCCCGTCCCGCTGTTTGGACACAAAAAGCACCAGGGAATCCCTGCCGCCGCTGATAACATAGTTGTCCCGGCGATTTTCCCGGATATTCACCTCCGCCACATCCCGTATATGGATGTAGCGCCCCTCCCGGATGGCAAGGACCTGATCCTCAATTTCCCCGATGGACTGGTAGCGGCCTTCGGTCCTGATCCCCAGATGGTAGCCCTGGTAAATGCCGTCCCCCCCGGGGAGGGAAACATTGGAGGCGGGAAGAATTTTTGCGATATCCAGCACCGAAAGCCCCGCGCCCCGGAGCAGATCGATGTCGGCGGTAATTTCCACCACCTCCCGGCTGTCGCCGTTCATGCTCACCTGGGCAACCCCCAAGATCCGGGATAAGGAGGGGACGATTTCATCCCGGCAGAGGGTGGATAATTCGCTCCGGCTGCCCTGTCCTTCCACCAGGATGGTCATAATGGGGAGCTGGGAGGTGCTGTACAAAAAAATCTCCGGGGGGGCGCTGATATCGTCGGGAAGTTCGTCCATGACCCCGTTGATCTTTTCCCGGATGTCGGGAATTTTGCCGTCGGCGTCTTCGTTATAGTCCAATTCCAGGGTGATAAGGGAGGCCGAATTCTGGGAAATGGAACTCATCCGGGTAAGCCCTTCCAGGGTTCCCAGGGCGTCCTCCAGGGGATTGGTGATCTCCCGTTCAATGTCCTCGGGACCGACCCCCGGCCAGGTGGTAAGTATCGCCAGGGTGGGGAGGCTCATGTCGGCGATAAGGTTACGCCTCAGACGCAAGGCCGCAATCACGCCGAAGACCAAAAGCACGATGAGGCTCATCAGGATAACCTTGGGGTGCTTAATGGCGTAATCGGCGATTTTCATGGGCCGGAAACTCCCCCACCCTCCGGCGGGTCAGTCAACGTTTCCCTGAGGATAGTAAGGCGCTGGCCCGGGGTAATAAAATGCTGGCCCTCCAGAATAAATTCATCGGATCCCCATTCTTCGGGGATGCGGAAAAAATCCTCGTTAAAAAAATCCGGAATATACTCCCGGTATTGGGCCCGCCGCACTTCGTCCACGTACCACAGGCGGTTTTGGGAACCCAAAGCCCTCACGGGAAGGTAATACACACCCTCCCGGCTCTCCAGGACAAAAAGCACCTTGACGAACATCCCCGGCCGCAGGCCGCGGTCGGCGGCGCCGGGAATGGTATATTCCACCAGGAAACTCCGGGTCTCCGGGGAGACGTAGGGGGCAAGGCTCAAGGGTGCGGGGAGGAATTCCTCATCCCCCAGGGCCGGGACCCGGAGCCGCACGGGGATATCCTCCCAATGTTCCGCAAAAAAATGGTAGTGTAGTTCCGGAACCGAGGCCCGGATCCGGAGGTCCTCCAGATCTCCCAGGGTCAGCAGGGGGGTTCCGGCATTGACCAGGCCGCCCTGGGTACTATGGCGGATCAGGACCACCCCATCCAGGGGAGAGCGGATCAGGGTATAATCCCGGTTAAGCTGGGCCAGCTCGTATTGGGCCTTGGAGGATTCATAGGCGGTCCGGGCCTCTTCGTATCGCTGGCGGGTAACGGCCTTACTGGCATATAAGGCGCTGATCCGCTGCCAGGTTGATTGGGCGGTTAAAAAGGCGGTCCGGGCCTGGAGATAGGTCAGGTCGTAGGGGGCGGAATCAACCTGGGCTACCACCTGATCTTTGGTCACGGGCATGCCCGGCTCCGCGTCCAGGGACAACAGGGTTCCCGAAACCCGGGATACCAGGGTAAGGAGGCGGCCGGTTTCCACTTGACCGCTCAGGGAGATGGTTTTTTCTATCCGCCCCCGGCGGGGACGGATCGTAATCACCGGGGCCAGAAATTCAGCCGGCTCCTCGGCGGTTTTTCGCAGAATAGTCCAGCATACCAAACCCAGCAGGAGGATCAAAACAAAAAAAATCCCGAATTTAACCGGGGAAAATCGCCGCCCCCTGCCGGAACTCATCTATGAAAAAACCTCCATATGGATTACATTTTTATTATGATAGAAAGCATAGCTAAAAAGCAAGAGAACCACAAGTCCGCGACGGAACGGCCATGAAACCGCGGTTTTCCCCATGGGTTTTATGGCTGCTGGTCTTTTCCCATCCCCTCTGGGGCCAAACTGCCTCGGCGCAGGATGAAGTCTGGGACCGGGACCGGCTCGTATCCGCGGCCATGACGGGAAACAGCGGCTACCTCTTGTCGGAAAGCCGGGGCCGGGAAGCCCGCTCGGTCCTCTCCGCCGCCAAGGCCGCCCGGCTGCCGGTGATACGGTTCGGTTCCAACCTCAGCTATATACTCAACCCTCCGGAGCTTACCATCAAAGCCGGTTCCTTCTTTCCCGGGGGCAGTATACCCGTGGTTACCAATGTACCCCCCATGACTACCAATATGCCCTTTCCGGCCCTCCCCCAGGAGGATACCACCCTGCGATTAAGTGAAAGCACCCAATACGAATTCAGTCTCAGCCTGGAGCAGCCGGTTTTTACCTGGGGGCGGATCCACAATTCCGTGAAAGCCGCGGATCTGGGGAGCCGGGCCGCGGTGCTGGAGATGGAACAGGAAAAACGGAATATCCGGACCACCCTGGACGGGCACCTCTATACCCTGAGCTTTCTAACGGAAATTCGGGGGCTTCGGGCGGAACAACGCCGCTGCGCGGAACGGCTCTCCGCCATCTCCGAAGAGAGTTACACCGAGGGCTTCCTCCTCCAGGGGGACCTCCTTTCGATCCGGCTCCTGTCCTCGGAACTTGCCCTGGGGGATTACCAGATTATGGAGGCCTGGGAGTCGAGTTTTCAGGCGATTAAGACCCTTACGGGCCTGTCCGGCCTTACCCCGTCCCAGATCAAGCCGCCCTTCCGGGAGGGCCTTGTCCGGGACAGCCTTGCCTTTTCCCGGGAGGATACCGGGGGGCTCCTCGCCAAGGCCCGGGCGGAGAATGTGGGGCTCAAACTCCTGGCCCTCCGCACCCAGGCCGCGGACCGGCTCCTCGCCGCGTCCAAGGGCCAATACTACGGCAAGCCGGAACTGGGCCTCTTCCTCCAAGTGACCTATGCCGGCCCGAATTTTCCTTTTATCCAGCGGGGCTGGAAAACGGCCAATAACCTCAGCCTGACCACCACCGTGGGGATCCGCAGCCTCCTCTTTGACGGGGGCAATGTCCACCATACCATACGGCAAAAGGAAGAAACCCTGGTCCAGGCCCGGCTTGCCGAGGAACAGAGCCGCCGGGAACTGGAAGCATATCTGGAAAAAGCCCTCCTCAGCCTGGAAGTGTCCGCCCACCGGCGGGAATATCTTTCCCTTAAAATAGAAGCGTCCCAGGTCCAGCGGGATACGGCGGAAGCCGCCTGGAAAAGCGGCTACGGGGAAGAGCGGGACTATCTGACGCAGGAGATTTCCTGGCGGGAGGATAGAATTTCCCTGCTCCAGGAAGAACTCAACGCCCTGATTACCGCCCTCCAGTTGGAAAACGTGACGGGTTTTTGAGATAAGCGGACGCTAGTACCTTGTAAACAATATGCCTAATATATGGGAGAAAGAGAATTCGACCACGAAGGCGAATAAGGAAGAATTAAGAGAGCATGAGGAAGCCCCCTCCTCTTCTCTTTTTCCTCGTCATTCTTAATATTCCAATGGTGACTGACCCCATAAGAAAATCACCCAAAGGCAAATAGACACAAAAGGACGGAATTACTTCATTTTTTTCCATTTTCGACTTCCTTCTGCGCCTTCTTCGCCTTTGTGGTCATTTTCTCTAGTACAGTTTAGATGTTACAAGGTACTAGTCAGACCCTAAAAGTTCCGGGCTGCGCTATTTTTGCGCCGCGAGGTCCAGTTCGGCAAGGACGGAAAGTTCCGTTTCCTTGTCAAAATACCGGGCCTTATCCATGTGGGGCACAAAATTGGCGATTTCACCCACCTTGAAATCATGGTGCGGTTCGGTACGGGCCACCAGAGACTGGGTCGTATTCGTAGTAGTGAGCCAGAGGTGAATGTCCGCGCCCAAGGGTTCAACCACGGTGATCTTGACCGCCATATTGTTCTCCGAGCCGGATTTTTCCGTAAAGGAAAGATCCTCGGGCCTGATGCCGAAATAGACCTCTTTCCCCAGGTATTTTTTAAGATACTCCACATGCTCCGGAGCGGGTTTTATATTGAAAGAACCTTCTTCCAGGATAACACCGCCGCCCTTTTCCGTTACCTTGACGGTAAGGAAGTTCATCGGCGGGGAACCGATAAAGCCGGCCACAAATTTGTTAATCGGATGATTGTACAGGTACAGGGGGGAACCGATCTGCTGGATCTTCCCGTCCTTCATAACCACGATCTTGTTGGCCATGGTCATGGCTTCAACCTGGTCATGGGTAACATAGATCATGGTCGCGTTCAGCCGCAGGTGGAGATCGGAAAGTTCCGCCCGCATCTGCACCCGGAGTTTGGCGTCCAGGTTGGAGAGGGGCTCATCAAAGAGGAACACCTTGGGGTTACGGACTATGGCCCGTCCTACCGCGACCCGCTGGCGTTGACCGCCCGACAGGGCCTTGGGTTTGCGGTCCAAAAATTTCTCGATATCCAAAATGCGGGCGGCTTCATGTACCCGGCGGTCAATTTCGGATTTCTCCACCTTCTTGATCCGCAGCCCAAAGGCCATGTTTTCATACACCGTCATGTGGGGATACAGGGCATAATTCTGGAATACCATGGCGATATTTCTGTCCTTGGGGGGGACATCGTTCATCAACTCGCCGTCGATGAACAATTCGCCTTCAGTGATATCTTCAAGCCCGGCAACCATGCGAAGGGTCGTCGATTTACCACACCCGGAGGGACCGACGAGGACCACAAATTCCTTGTCCTCGACCACGATGTTCGCATTATCCACGGCCCGAACATTCCCGTCATACACCTTACTAATTGCCTTTAATTCTACTTTAGCCATACTACCTCCCTAAAATTTGGGTTATTTTATACTTTCAGTTTAAACCCTTATTGGGTATTTGTCAATGAAAATGCGGAGTCGGCAGGGCAAAAGTCTTACCATTTATCCGGGATACACCCTGAGGAAATTCCGGTATGGAGGAAAAAGCGGCTGGGGACGGGCCGGGGGCATACCCCGCCCCGTTTCATTATAGCGACCTACCTAACGGTTTAAACGGCTAAGCCGATATTGGTTTAGTTAAGTACAAAAAGGCGTAGATCCCAATAAATTTGTCGTCTATCTGAAACGGGGCGGGGTATGCCCCCGGCCCGTCCCCCGATAATTCCTCCATACCAGTAAAAACAATGGGGTGTATCCCGGGCAAAGCACATACTTTTGCCCGGGCGCTTCCTATAGAACCTGCTCGGTCCGCTCGATAATGTCATCCTGGGTTTCCCGGGAGAGGACATTAAAGAAGGCGCTGTAGCCCGCCACCCGGACGATGAGATCCCGGTGGGCCTCGGGGTGGATCTGGGCGTCCCGCAGGATTTCCCGGGAAACCACGTTAAACTGGACGTGGAAGCCCAGCAGCCGGTTGAAAAAGGCCCGGAGCAGCAGGATGAGTTTGAGCCGGTCCGCTTCTTTTTCCAGCATCTGGGGGGTAAGCTTCTGGTTGAGGAGGACCCCGCCGGTGATCTCCTGGGTGGGGAGTTTGGACACCGTCTTAAACACCGCGGTAGGTCCCCGGCGATCCATGGCGTGGGAGGGGGAACAGCCTTCGGCCAGGGGTTCCCCGGCTTTGCGGCCGTCCGGGGTGGCCCCGGTACCCGCCCCCTGGGGAACGTTGGCGGAGATGGAGGAGGTTCCCGCATAGTAGATCCCGCCGATGGGACCCCGGCCATACCGGGTATTGTGATACTTCTTCATCTCGTCGATATATACGTCATAGGCCTCCCTAATGAGGGAATCCACATAATCGTCGTCATTACCGTATTTGGGGGCCGAAAGGAGGATCTGGCGGACCCGGGTGTTTTCCGGTCCCTCAAAATTTGCCTCCAGGGCCGCCCAGACCTGGGCCGCGGTCAGGGTTTTCTCCTCAAAGACGGTTTTTTTGATCGCCGCCAGGGAATCGGCCAGGTTGGCGATCCCCACCTGGAGATCGCTGATAAAGTCGTAGACCGCCCCCCCCTCTTTCAGGTTGAGCCCCCGCTCCAGACAGTCATCGCAGAGGGCGGAACAGAGGATGTCCGCGGTGTCCCGTTCCAGCACCGTATCCGCCACGGAATCGATGATCACGCATTGGCGGGTGAATTCCCGGATGATCCGGTCCCAGGCGGCCATCACCTGGTCAAAGGAGCTCATGTCCCGGAAGTGACCGACCCCCTGACAGAGCCGGGTCCCCGAAGCGGGATCCACCCCGTCGTTCAGGGCGATGAGCAGGGATTTGGGGAAGTTGAGGAAGCTCATCCCGGTACAGCGGTACCCCCACTTGCCGGGGACCGCCACTTCCACACATCCAATGGCGCTGTAGTCATAGGCGTCCTCGGGCTTTACCCCCTTGGCGATAAAGGAGGGGATAATCACCTCGTCGCTGTTGAAGGCGGGCATCCCGAAACCCAGACGCACCACCTCGATACATTCCGCCATAAACCGGTCGTCCAGGCCCTGGTGATAGCGCACGGTCAGATTCGGCTGGGGGAGCCGGGTCTGGGCCACGCTGCGGAGGATGAGGTAGCTCAGGGGGTTCACCGCATCCTTGCCCTCCACGGTCTGGCCCCCCACGGTTACGTTCTGATAGAGGGGGCTTCCCGCGGAAAACCGGGTATGGGACCAACTGCGGATCTTGTTGATGGTGAAGGTCTTGAGCCAGAGGTTGGTGAGGAGTTCAACGGCGGCGGCCTCGGTGATATGGCCCGCGGCCAGATCCTGTTCATAATAGGGGTAGAGGTACTGATCCATCCGGCCGTAGGAAAGGGAATGGCCGTTGCTTTCTATTTGCAGGCAGAGATGTACCAGCCACAGGGCCTGGACCGCCTCGTAAAAGGTTTCCGCCCGTTCATAGGGTACCTTGTCCAGGATCCGGCCCATCTCCAAAAGTTCCGCCTTGCGCCGGGGGTCGGATTCCGCCTGGGCCGTGCGGCGGGCCAGATCCGCATAGCGCCGGGCAAATGCCCGGGTGGCGTCCACCACGATGATCACCGCCCGGTAAAAATAGGACTTGGCCAGGTTTTGGTAATCGGTAAGGTCCAGGTTTTGGAGCTTTTCTTCCGCCCGTTCCTTGTATTCCTTAAGCCCCTTTTGCAGCATCCGGCGGTAGTTTACCGCCACATGGGCGTCTCCGGAGGTGATGTTTCCCTCGGCCTTGATGATCCCCAAATCGTAGAAGAGGCGGGCGGAGGCGGGCATGGCGGCCAGGCCCCGGTCTTTGACGGTGTTATGTTCCCAGAAGGGGGCGATTTCCCGGAGGACTTCTTTGTTCTTTTCGGTGATGTAAAACCGGTCCCCGTCCCGTTTATCAAATTCGTCCAGCTCCGCGATGACCCAGTCCATGGCATATTCGGGGAAGATCGGCGCGAACCGGTTTCCCGAGGCCTGATTCCCGGCCAGCAGGGTCTGGGGCTCGATAAAAATACTCATCCCCCCAAGGACATTTTGGTACATCAACGCCCGGCGCAGGGCCAGGGGCTGATCCAGGTTCATCCGATAGGTGTCGGTGGTGATCTTTGCCCGCTCGGTACAAACCCAGGGGCTTACCGTAAGCAATTCTTCCCGAAAATCATGCATCCGGGGGGTGAGCTCGCCAAAATAATTCATGCCATACTCCCATATTCATCAAAAATCAGCTCCGCCGCCCCAATCATACCAAAACGATCCGCAAGTTCAGCGGGCTTAAAATAAACCGGCATATCATTCCGGTTGTATACGTCAAAATTCCTCCGGACCGGACCGAGCAGTTTGTCCCCCATTTTAAGGAGGCCCCCTCCCAGGACAAAACAGTCGATGTTAAAGGTCATATAGAGGTTGAAAAACCACTGCCCCAGGTACCGGGCCATTTGATCCAGGGCCCGTATTGCCAGGGGATCGCCCCGGTCATAGGCGGCTTCCAAATGGGTACAGTCAATATGCTCCACATCGCCGGCAAGGCCGGTCATGAGGGTTTTTTCTCCCTGGGCTATCCAGTTCCGGATATGTTTAATGATCATGGAGCCTGAACACCAGGACATAAAACACCCCTGATTGCCGCAGCCGCAGACCAGGCCCTCCCCGGGGGTGGCAATCATGTGTCCGGTTTCCCCGGCCCAGCCGTAGGTGCCCCGGAAGAGTTTACCGTTGATGATAATTCCCGTGGCGATGCCGGTACTAATCGGGCAATAAAGCATATTCTTAAAGCCCCTGCCTGCGCCAAAACGGTTTTCTGCCAGGGCCGCCACGTGGGCGTCATTATCCAAAACAATGGGGATGGCGGGGAATTTTTCCATTAAATAGGCCTTGGCGGGAAAATTCCGAAGCTTCACCAGGTTACTGGTTTTTACGATATAGCCCTGGTCAAAGAGGATGAACGAGGGCAGCCCCAGTCCGATTCCCCGCAGTTCCTCCGGGGCCAGGCCCTGTGCTTCCAGCAGGGACCGCAGTTCCCGGATAAGGCCGTCAAAAAAGGCTTCCGGCTCCAGGGCGGGGTCCGAGGGACAGCGGCGCTGGGCGACAAGATTTTTCTTGTCATCAAAAAGTCCGCAGGCTATCTTGGTTCCCCCCACATCAATCCCCATCACATAGGCGCCCATACACTCCCCCTTTCCCGAGCAAACCCCATCGATACATTCCCGCCGGATTTGAAACCGGCCCAACTATATTTAATATAATACCAATCATTTCGTTTGTAAATAAAATATATTTCAAAAATAAGAAAAAAACTTTCTTAACAAGAAACAAGAAATCCACGGGTAGGTCAACATACCCTGGGGCGGTTTCCCGCCAGGTACGGACCTTCATACGCCGATCCGAAGATCGGGGTATGAAAGTCCGCCTTTCAATTACGATTGCACTTTGCGGATCTCGACATTCTGTTGCGTTAAATGGGCCTCCACATCGGGCGGAATCCTGTCGTCGGTAAAGACCATCGCCACCTCCTCGGTCCGTATCAGCCCTTCGGAGCCCTGGCGCGAAAATTTCTCCGATTCGGTGAGGACGATTATCTGCTGGGCCTGTTCCACCAGGTCCCGGACGGTTTGCGCCCGCAGGTGATCCTTGCCGGTAAAGCCGTACCGCGGCATAAACCCGTCGGCGCCGATGAAGAACTTGTCGGAGAAAAAGACCTCCGCGGAGCGCCGGGTGATGGAGCCGACCAGCACCTGGGCGGCCGGCTGGTATTGCCCCCCCAGGAGGATCACCTTGCCGTAGGGGGAATGACGGATATGGCTGGCGATAAAGGCGGAATTGGTAACGATGGTTACATCCCGCCGGGTATTGGCCAACTCCTCCGCCAGGAGGGCGCAGCAGGACCCGGATTCGATCATCACGGTCTCCCCTTCCTCCACCAGGGCCGCCGCTTCCCGGGCTATCCGGCGCTTCACCTCATAGTGCAGGGCCATCCGCTTTCCCACATCATCAATGGAGCCAAAAAGCGCAAATCCGTGCTCGCGGCGTAAAAGTCCCAACGCCTCAAGCTGGTCCAGATCTTTCCGTACGGTAACCTGGGAAACCGCCAGGAATTCCGCCAAAGCGGTTACTTCCATTCGCTGCTTAGTTGCCAGGATCTCTAAAATTCGAACGTGTCTTTCCGTCATGAGTATCTCTCCCTTTTTTGTAGGTTTTAGCGGCGCCGCCTGCAAGAAGGTTTTTATTTCCTTCTTACTTAAAACATACTAAATTTTCATAAAAAGTCAAGGAAAAAGTTTCATTTGGAATAAAAAAATTTACGAATATATCATTAAAATGGTTAAATCGCTTTTGAATTCACTATATTAGTATTATGAATCTCATTATCCGGCTAACAGTGGACTTACGAAAGGGTATATAAAACCTTCGAAAATTACTTATGAATAGAAGAGAATTCGACCACGAAGACACCATCCAATACAGAATATTAAGAAATTCACCACAGGGTAGACCGCTGCGCGGTCAATTAAATAAGCAGAAGGCGAAGAAGGAAGGAAGAAAAAAAGAAATGAATAGAAAAAATGGGCCTCCTCCTCCCTTAATTCCTCTCTCCCCTCTTCGTTCGTGTCGTTCGTGTTGGTTCGTGGTTAACCCTCTTCATTCTTCCCTTTTTCGCCTTCTGCGCCTTCGTGGTCAAATTCTTTTAAGGCCTGGTGCCAGGCACTGTTTTTGGACGGAATTTTCTCTTGGAAAATAATTTTCCCCGGTGTATACTAAGAACAGGAGACGCTATGCACATCATTCATCTGGACGAAACCGACGATCCCGTCAATATCTGCTACGACAACGTGTTCAAGGCCGTCTTTACCCAGAAAACCCCCGAATCCCGGACCGCCCTGTCCCGGCTCGTCTCCGCCATGACCGGACGGACCCTCACGGTCGTTTCCATCACCGCCAACGAGCCCCCGCCCCAGAGCCTG
>NZ_JAJQRC010000021.1:0-45561 GCF_046533115.1 Treponema sp. TIM-1 | reverse complement strand
TATATGCTGAAAAATACTGCATTTTTTTTAAAAAATACTTGCTTTTTTTATACTTTTTTTTTATATTATACTATAGTGGATTAATATTGCTTCGGAATCCAATTCCGGTATTAGTCTTAAAAAAGGAAGTGGTTATGAAAATCACGAAACCGGCAGTCCTGGTTATATTCGGAATCCTGGCGGCTCTTCTGGCCGTAGGGTGTTCTAACCCATCGTTCCCCTTAGGGGGAGGAGCAGGGGATGCCGGTCCGGAGACCTATTCCGGTCCGGGTATTGATCTTGACCGTCCCTTTACAGTGACCTTCACCCTGGGGCAGAGCGATACGGCCCGGAGCGTGGCGGGCCCGGACGCGAACCGGATATATATGACGGGAGCTACGGGAATCCGGAATTTTGTCCAGCTCGTCGTGGTGGATACAGCAAGTAAAGAAATTAAGGGCTTTGCCGAGGACCGCAAAACAAGCGGTAACAATAACGAGTTCACCCTGACCCTTGATAACCTGGCCCGGGGTAAGGAATATGCCTTCCTCCTGCTGATGGGGCATTGGGAACATAATGGGAGTTATGTATATTCCGAGGATGAGGCGCCTACCCTTCTGTGCGCCGGGTTAAGAAAGCAGGAAGTGAATATCACGGGGGATACGGTGGTAACTATCACGATGTATCCGATTACCGTGGACACCAAGTTTAGCGGCTCCGATGGCGACAAGAATCTGACTGCCGAACCGAAAATAGTTGATGGGGATCCCGATGCGGCCTACCTAGTCCCGGGGAGCTGGCACGTAAAATGGACGGTGCAGCGGGCAGTGGAGGGGACGAATGGGTTTGAAAAGGCCCTGATACCGGCGCAAAAGATAATCGACACCGCTGCCGGGGACTTGAAGATCAAGGAAAAGCGGATCATTCTCTCCATCGCCGACGTCGAAAGCGTGGTGTCGAGCGGCGGCGGGACTACGGTGGAAAGTTTTAGCCATTTCATCGGCCTGATTGATGCGGAGTCTGAGATCGCAAAAAAAGGGGGGGCGGTAAACTTCAATCTGGAATATGTACCCTTTGGCCTGGCCGACGCCGACAAATGGAGCGGTCTGGGGTCGAACTATAATACCCTGAGCAGTAGTGGTTATCCGGTATGGATCATCCGGAACGGGCTGAATGATAAGCGCCAGGATACGCAGACGAATTTTAAGACTTTTGGCGAGTCCGGCAGCGTTGCCAACGGGAAGGGGGCGGTAGAGTTTGGGGTATGGCCTCCACAACAACCACCGACTCAGCCTCCGGCGGGCAATACTCTGGAGGTTTATAGGGGGTTCTTCGGAAAGGACGACGAGCCTGACGATGGAGAGTACCAGCCGTCAATCGTGTATGGCACCAGGGGTTATGATGGAAATGCGGTGGCGTGGTATGCGGTAGTAGCGGAGAATATCCCGCCGGACCAGAGGGATTATAACCTTCTGGATGGGGAAGTAGAGGTTGCTTCTGATCATCCGGGACAGTTAATAGTGAACCCCGACTGGTGGCAGCGAGATTACTGGGTGTATGTGATAATCTCCAAGGACGGGCAGGTGAGTCCTCCTTTTGTGATCTACCATGATAGCAGCAATAATGTAACCATAACTGGAGCATGGGCGATAGAGCCGGTAAATCTGACGGGTATTACGCCGCCGGAAACCGGGTATGTTCCGGATACTGTCTTCGATACTGATCCCAGTTGGCCATATAGCGGCGTGTTAGAATACTGGTATGAAAATTCGAATGTGTTTGCCGGTAATACTTTTACGGTCGGTAACACGTATAAAGCCCAAGTTCTTTTGACCGCCACGACCGGGTATGGCTTTCCGCCGGAGGAGGAGATAACGCTTGTTACCCATATGGGGAGTACGGTGGTCATAGATGATAATACGGGGCAGCAACTTAGGGTAAGTATTACGTTCCCCCTAAACTAGCGTTTGCTATTTCCGTAAACTAACCCCAGCTGAAGAGCCGGAGCTGCCCGAAGCGGTGAACAACCGATTCGGGCAGTTTTTTTTGATGCCGCAGGAAGCATAGGATTAACCACGAACCACCCGAACCTCACGAACAAAGGGGAGAATTTTGGTATATATGCTGAAAAATACTGCTTTTTTTTAAAAAAATACTTGTTTTTTTTATACTTTTTTTATATATTATACTATAGTGGATTAATATTGCTCCGGAATCCCATTCCGGCATTAGTCTTAAAAAAGGAACTATTTATGAAAATCACGAAACCGGCAGTCCTGGTTATATTCGGAATCCTGGCAACTCTTTTGATCACAGGGTGTTCTAACCCATCGTTCCCCTCAGGGGGGGGAGCCGGCGATATCGGTCCGGGGACCTATTCCGGGCCGGGTATTGATCTTGACCGTCCCTTTACGGTGACCTTCACCCTGGGGCAGAGCGAGACGGCCCGGAGCGTGGCGGGCCCGGATGCGAACCGGATATATATGACGGGAGCCGACGGAATCCGGAATTTTGTCCAGCTCGTCGTGGTGGATGAACAAAGTAAAGAAATTAAGGGCTTTGCCGAGGACCGCAAAACAAGCGGCGAGAACAATGAGTTCACCCTGACCCTTGATAACCTGGTCCGGGGTAAGGAATATGCCTTCCTCCTGCTGATGGGGTATTGGGAACGGGGCCCGAACAATGGGAATAACTATACGTATACCGAGACTAAGCCTACCCTTCTGTGCGCCGGGTTAGCGGAGAAGACGGTGAATATCACGGGGGATACGGAGGTAACTATCACGATGTATCCGATTACCGTGGACACCAAGTTTATCGGCAATAACGGCGGAAGTCTAACTGTCGAACCGAAAATAGTTGATGGGGATCCCGATGCGGCCTACCTAGTCCCGGGGAGCTGGCACGTAAAATGGACGGTACAGCGGGCAGTGGCAGGGACGGACGGGTTTGAAAGGGCCCTGATACCGGCGCAAGAGATAGTCGGCATCACTACCGGGGACTTGAAGATCAAGGAAAAGCGGATCATTCTCTCCGGTCTCGCCGGCAGCGAAGTGACGTTGAACAACGGGTCTACGGCGGAAACTTTTAGCTTTTCCATCCTCGATTATTTCGACTCCATCAGTAGTCCCAAAGTCGACCTTAATGATCTGGAGTTTCTGGCTACCAATCCGGCCGCAAAAGCGGGATGGGCGATAAACTTCAATCTGGAATATGTGCCCTTTGGCCTGGCCGACGCCGACTGGAGCGATCTGACGTCGACGTATTTTGACCTGAGTACCGGGGGTCCGGTATGGATCATCCGGAACGGGCTGAATGATGATCGCCAGGACAAGCAGACGAACTTTTCCCAGTTTGGTAATCCCGGCTACAACGGGAACGGGGCGGTAGAGTTTGGGGTATGGCCTCCACAACAACCAGGAGAACCACTACCACCGGATCAGCCTCACCCGACCAATAATCTGTGGGTTGATGACGGGAAGTTCGCAGAATCTTCTAACCTATCAAGTAAGACAGAGCCGACAATCGAGTTTACGGCCGGGGGTTGGAATGATGGATACGCGGATATATGGTATGCGGTGGTGCAGGTGAAGGCTGATGGTAGCCCGGGGGATCCCCCGGAGCAGAGGGATTATATTTGGCGGATTTCCTACGAGGCCCCCGGCCCTGATGGTGAGACTCATGGCAGAGACATAAAGGTGCCTGCGGGCTATTGGGAAACTGGTTACGACGTGTATGTGATAGTCTCCAAGGACGGGGAGGTAAGCGCTCCTGAAGTGATCAAACACCGCCGTACCGGTGATGCAACCGTAGATTGGGAATGGGGTACTGAGACGGTAACCGACATGAACCTGACCCCATATTTACAGATCCCTTTTAATGGGACCCTACCTTCCAGTATTTCTGATACTGCGCCTCAATATACCGGAACCGCGAGCTGGTCTCCATATGATAGTCCCGATTGGCCTCCGGAGTATGCCCCGGTTCCTCCTAACAGCCTTATAATCAAAGTTGTCTTGACCGCCAAGCCAGGGTATACCTTTACCGGATTAGGTGATGATGACTTTTTCTATAACACCTGGAACACCCACATCTTGATGAAATGTGACGAAAATACCGGTAACACCATTACACTAGTGGGTTACTACGTTGTCCCCGTACCACCCCAGATCTGAAGAACCGGAGCTGCCCGAAGCGGTGAATACCGATTCGGGCGTTTTTTTTGATGCCGCGGATACCCTGTCGGGAGAGCGGTCGTTAGTTTTCAAACATATGGCGCAGTTCGTCCAGAAGGCGGATCGTGCTCTCCGCGAAGGGTTCACCGCCGGCAATAAGGTTCCGGTATGCTTCGCAGAGGGCTGCCGCCTGGGGGCGCTGTACCGGCGCGGGTTCTTTGCCCAATATGCGGAGAAAGTTTTGTTGGTATAATTTATAAAGGATCTCTTTATCCAGGGCCAGGCCATGGAGGCGGTAGTCGAAACCGTCAAAGGTATCATCGGTTTCAAAAAAACGCCGCATCAGGGCTATGTTTTCCCGGCTTGTCCGCAGATTATCCTTCCGCGCCGGGCCCCGGCAGCCGGTATTATCGGTTCCAAAGAGAAAACGGTCCCCATAGGCCGCAAACAGTTCCCGGGCCTGATCCCGCTGTTCCGAAAAGGCGGCGTACATTTCAGTACCCGGGGTTACATCAAAACATACCCGGGGGTATGACTCCAATAGGGCGGGCACCTGGTCCAATTTATCGGCCATAAAAAAGAAATGGGCAAAGGTGACCGGTAATGTTGGATAACGCCTGAGGACATCAAAGGTTTCTTCATAGAGGGTCCGGTAGGAGGGAATATCGGCGTCGTCACCGTAATACCAGCCGTTACGGACCGCCCAGGGGGGGACTGTGTCCTTCTGCCAAAAAGAGGGGGGATCCCCCACATGAAACAGGATGGGCCAGGAGCGCTTTTCGGCCTCGGCGTAAAATTCATCAAAGAGGGGATCATTGATGGCAAAGCGGAAGGAGCGGCGTACATTCGGCTTACAGATCAGCTTAAAGCCGTCAAAGCCGGCGGCAATCAGATCCCGGGCCTGGGCCGCCATACCGGCGTTATCCTCCCGGGTAAGGCCGCGTCTGAGCCCGGCCAGGGCGTATATACGGCCGGGGGCCCGGAGCTTGGCGTACAAGGCCAGGGGGTTGCAGGGCAGATCCGGGACGGTATACAGGGTTATGGCCGGTACGGCGAGTTTTTCCGCCATACCGTTTTCCAAATAGGCGGTCAGTTGATGGGCGTTTTCAAGTCCCGGTTCCCGAAAAAGGGCATCCCCATACAAGGTGTAGGACTCCATTATATGACAATGGAAGTCAAATAGCGCTATCGTGTTTTCCATACTCCCCTTTATCATGCGGCGGTTCAAAGCGTGGGTTTTGGAACCGGCTCATATTGTTAGCGAATAATGCTCTGTTTTGCGGGACTGCTGCGGCCTTCCAGCTCGGGCAGCCGCTTTTCCAGGGCCGCCAGGGAGATTTCCACATCCTCCTCCACTTCATAGCGGCTCAGGCAGCCCAGGGTAATCAGGTCCTTTTCCCGCAGGACATTCCAGTTAAAGGTAAGCCCCACATAGGGGGTGATCCGGCCCGCAGCCATGGGTTTTATGGTCATCACCGGTTTTTTCGCATCGTGGATGATCCGGATCACCGACTCTACCTCAACCTGCATCAAAAACCCAAGGCAGTTGAATATCTGGATATAGGTCTCCACATCGTATTCATTGAGATCGCAGAACTCCACGATCTCCGGCATGTGGGCGCTCAGGCCCGGCTTCATGCCGAATTCCCGAATCATCTCCAGGTACTGGGGGATACGGTCGATGATCTTCTTGTTTTTGTTGACCAGTTGTTCGCAGCTGTAATGATGAATTAAGCAGAAACTGGAGCCGATTTCGGCGCTGGTTTTTATGACCTCCCGGGCCTCCCGCCGGGCCTGTTCGGTATCATCCACGTTGATAACCGGGGTATCGATGAGGATCAACTTTTTCCCCAATTTGTCCCGGACCCGGAATAACAAGTCCTTTGCCTCGGGGCTTGACGAAAAGGGGCCCATTATGGCGTCGATGCCGTGATCCAGAAAGGCGCCGATGACCGCGATATTAGCCTCCACCGCGGAATGGATATCCTTGATAAACAGATCCGCCGCATGGCCCGTATGACTGTAGCCGAGGAGCCAGTTTGAACCGATCACTATCCTTGGAAGGGATATGCCGCCGACTGTTGTTCTGGGAAAGCTCATAATTTTCTCCTTGAAAAAAGAACCCTTCCCCAAACCCGTTGGTTTTGGGAACGGCTTAAACTATATTTTAAGACCGCCTGCGGTGAGGCTTTCTACGATTTTATTCTGGAAAATGATATATATTGCCATAATCGGTATGGTTACCATGGTAAGGCCCGCAAAAAGCGCCCCCATATCGGTTCTGACCTTGGGCACCTCAACCAGGAAGGCAAGCCCCAACTGTATGGTCCGCTTGGCGGAATCGGAAATCAATACCAGGGACAGGGAATAATCACTCCACACATTGATAAAGTTAAAGATCAACACGGTTACCAGCCCGATTTTTGCCATGGGTAGCATGATCTGAGCAAAGGCTCTGAAATAGGAACAACCGTCAATGTAGGCCGCTTCTTCAAAGTCCCGGGGGATGGTTCGAAAAAAACCCAGCATCAAAAAAATTGAAAAGGGCAGGGAACTAACTACCAGCATGATAATAAGCCCCAGATAGGTATTGATAAGCCCCAAAGAACGGATCTGCAAAAAAATGGGGATCAGCGCCACAATCCCCGGCAGCAGGAGGGAACCCATATAGATCGTTTCCAGGAACCGGCCTCCCCAAAAACGGAAGCGGGCCAAGACATAGGAGGTGGTGGCGGTAAAAAACATCAGAAGCCCCAGAGTAATGGTGTCCACAAAAATGGTATTGAGGAAATATCTGCCGATATTGCCGTTTTCCCAGGCGGTTTGATAGTTCAGGTAATAAAATCCTTGGGGAAGGGCAACCGGATTGGCCCGGAATTCCACGCTGGTTTTTAAGGAAGAGTACACCATCCAAACCAGGGGAAAAGCAACCATGAGAAAATAGATGAGCAGGGGAATACGGAGCAGTATGGGGGCGGCCAAGCGGGCCGGACTTACACGAAAGGGCGATCTTTTACCATACATTCAAAATTCCTTATGTAGGTTTCAAAATTCCGATCCAATCAGGATCATAATTGAAACCGACTCAGTATTCAACGAGCTCTTTCCGGGTAAGCCTTCGCATGATCAAGGCCAAAGCCAAGGTAAGTATAAAAATAAATACCCCGACGGCGGTACCATAACCGAAATCGGTGTACTGGAAGGCGTGTTTGTACATATAGGTTCCCAGGACTTCGGCAGCGGGGTTGGTAAGGCCCGCCATTACCCGGACCAGGGCAAAACAAGCGATGGAACCGCTGATAAAAAAGACAATCATGGTCCGCATGATTTCCCACAGCAGGGGAAAGGTGATCCGGGTGAACTGCTGGAATTCCCCGGCCCCGTCGATCTGGGCGGCCTCGTAGAGGGTGGCAGGGATACCCTGAATTCCCGATATAAAAAGGACCATAAAAAACCCCAAAGAACCCCAGATAATGGGGGCGGTTACCGCTCCCAAGACCGTAGCCTTTTCCCCAAGCCAGGCATGGGTCCAGAAGTCTAATTTCAGCAGCGTAAGCAGTCCGTTGAGGATCCCCACCGAGGGGTTAAAAATAAAACGCCAGAGAATGGCGATGGCCGCGGTGGGCATTACATAGGGGAAAAAATAGGTAATCCGGTACAAAAGGCTTTCCGTGAACCGCGATCGGGTAATGACCACCGCGAAAAAGAGGGCCAACACAAAGGTAACCAGGGTAGAAATCAAAAAAATGGCGGCGTTATTATAGAGGGCATTGAAAAAGTTTGTATCCCCCGCCAGGCGCTTAAAATTTTCAAGCCCCACAAAGTTCATAACCTGGGTATAGCCGGTCCATTTAAAAAAACTATAGTAAAAACCCTTGATATACGGCAGGATGCCGAAATATGCGTATCCGATAAATACGGGAATAGTCATAAAAAATATAAACAATGCGCGCCGGAATTTCCGCATCAGATTCTCCCATAAAAAAGGGGCCGGACTTTCCCCAAACCGGATGGGTTTGGGGATTGGTTTCAAACCGGTTCTTTAAAAACTGATCCCCGCTGCCACTGCCGCCACTGCCGCTGCGGCCTGTTCGGCGGTGGCGCTGCCGCTGATCACATTATTCAGTTGGATGCCCACCTCATTGAATACCGGCGCCAGTTCCGGGGGAGCGGACAGAATTTTTGAGACCGCCCCGGTCTCCTTCTGCCCCAAAAGCATCTCTTGATAAGAAATATTGATCTCATTGGCAACTAAATCAAGGGCGTTTTTGACCGGGATGACCGCCCCGGTAATCTCCGCCACGGCCTTGACGTTTTCATCGGTATAAATTCCGGTGAGAAACTTTTTCGCCAGTTCCGGGTTTTTCGCTTTGGCAGTAATGAACATAACCTCATTGCTGACACTTAAATACCGGAGATCTCCCTTTTTCAGCGACAGGGAAGGGATAAAGCCCCATTCAAAATTAACCTGTTGGGTATCGGCCATTTCATTTTCAAGCCAGTCCCCATTGGCATGGAAGAGGGCCTTGCCGGTTAAAAAATCGCCCTGGGTCTGGAGATAATCGATCCCCAGGTTTGAGGGATTGATATACCGCCGTTCCCCCAGGGTTCTAAAATACTGAAAAATATTGATTACCTCGGGAGACTGCCATATCCCGCTCTTATTGGCGATGATATCACCCCAGATAGGGCCCCAACTCGGTTTGAACATACAGTCGGTAACATAACTGACATCGATCCCCGAATAGGTAAAAAGATACACCCCGTCCATCTTGGCGGCGGCGAGTTTTTCGCCGATGGCCAGGAAGTCGTCATAGGTTTCAGGCAGACTGACCCCCAGTTCGCGGATCAGTTTTTTGTTGTAGAACAGGCCATTCATGGAGAGGTTCTGGGGAAGCAGATATTTTTTACCGTTAATCGTACCCAGGTCAAGCATCCCCTCAATAAGGTGGTCCTCCAGGGAGGTGCCGTTAATCCTGGTCTCGGTAAGGAAGGAGCTCATATCCAAAACCAGACCGTCCCGGGCCAGAATCCGGGGATCAAAGACGGTCGTCAGGTTTGTTGCCACAAAATCGGGTACGTCATCGGTCATCATCCGGGGCCGCAGTACCTCGTCAATGGTATTGCTCAGTTCGTATTTAACCGTTACGCCGGGATTTTCCGCCTCAAATTTGGGAATATAATACTCCCAGAATCCCGCATATCCCCCTAAAAACAGGGCCGCCTCCAGGGTTTGGGTATCGCCGCCGGCCGCCGCGTCCGTTTTTGCCTTATTACATCCGGCCAGGGTGAACAGTACTACCATGGCCAAAAATAAGGCCCCCCACTGCTTAATCCTTGATTTCATCCTCTCCTCCTCACCATAATCCGTTTTATTTGGAATATAAGTTTAATTAACTCACGGTTATTATATCATCATCCCGGATATATGTCAATATAGTAAGGGTACTTTTCATTATTTTTTTGGTGATTTTTCTGTCATTCTTATTTTTTTCAGAGATTTCTCTAAATTT
This sequence comes from Treponema sp. TIM-1, assembly GCF_046533115.1. Taxonomy (NCBI): domain Bacteria; kingdom Pseudomonadati; phylum Spirochaetota; class Spirochaetia; order Treponematales; family Treponemataceae; genus Treponema; species Treponema sp. TIM-1. The sequence goes on along the minus strand of NZ_JAJQRC010000021.1, from coordinate 35,894 downwards.
ACCCGGTCTTTTATGCCAAGACGGAGGATAATTCGTAATGCGTCCTAACTAAGTAATCTGCTATATTCGAAGCGATTTAACCACGAACAGACACGAACCACCCGAACAGAAGAGAGAAAGCGAAAATCAACATCCCCTTCTTCGCCTTGGTGGTGAATTTCTTAAATTATGTAGATAGGGTTTACAAGGTCTAGCCGGTGCGGTAGGGGAAAAAACTTACTACTGCTGCGGATTCATCCTGGGCCGATAGGATATAGACCCTAAACTGGCGGCCGTGGTCAAAAACTTTTACCACCACATGACCGGTATCTTTACAAATCGAGGACATCCAGGGTTCATCTTTATAGGCTTCCCGGACGACATCGGGGAACGCGGTGGGAAAAATCGTCCGTTCCCCGGGGTAAAGGCGGCGGGAGGCCATATTCGTCATGGTACTGGGCTGGATGTGGAGATAATCCCAAACCGGGATGATGTATGCCCGGGCCCGGATAATCCCCACGAATTCTTCGGACATGGTATCCAAATAGGCATGATGGTTCGCCTTACATACCTGGACCGGTCCGCAGGCCTCGGCTATTTTCCCCTCAAGGTTGACCGCCTTTCCCCGGGAATCCAGCAGGGTTTCGTTAAAATCCCCCGCGGTATAGTACCGGAAGGGACCGTAGGATATCCGCAGACCAATGCTGTTTATATTTTCGTTAAGGTCATCGGTTTTATTACGGGCGTTAAGTTCATAGTAATCGATGGTTTTTTCCCCCTGCCCGGTCCATATCCTGCCGTTGGCCGCCAGGGTACGCACCTCAAATAACCCGGCATAGGGCGCCGGATCTTTCCGTAACACAAATTGGGTTTCGCCGCCTACCGCAATGGGTTCCGGCTTGAGCCCTTCGGATCTCATTTTCCATGCCAGAAAGGCCCGGTAATTGTCGGCACAGTGGTCAATGTCCCCAAATTCCTTGGGATAATTATAGTCAGGCCAGCCCCGATCCACCGCGATCTTGAACCGGAGGTATTCCCCTGCCTCGGGGATGCCGCTCAAAACATAGTCAGGGTCCCGCCCGTGGGTACGGCGGGCATTGCCGGCGGCGTCACCCACATGATCGCTATGGAAATGGGAGACCACGAGGTAATCCACTGCATCCTTGGCCGGATTAACCCGCCGGACATAGCGGGCGATCCACTCCCCTGCCCGCCGGGAGGGATCAGGCAGGGGATCGCACATCTTGAGATCCTTAAAATTGAAGGGCTCCGGTGTCGGAGGATCATAGTCCCCCGCATCAATCAACATGGAAGTTCCGTCGGGAAAGATGAGAAAGGATGATTCCCCCCGGCCGGTATAGATATGGTGAATGTCAAGCTCCCCGGCTTTCCAGCCGGCATAGGGTTTTCCGATTTCAGCGAGGTTATCCATTCGTTCCTCCGGCGGTTTTTTTTGAAACCGGCCCATCCTTAAAGCGATACCGGTATACCCCACCCGATAGTATGGCCGGGGCGGTTTCTTCCCCGGCCGGGGGGATAAATTCCGCCTCCGTTCCCGGGGGTATTTCCAGAACAAGGGCTACCTCCGCCCCCTGACGCCTCCAGCCGCAGGATATCCTGCCGCCGGAGGTATCCAGGGAGCAGCGGGCCTCTTCCATTCCCGGGGGGAACCAGGGCTGGACCCGGAGGGGGATCTTCCGGCTATGGTCTATACTAAGCCCCCCTATCATCCGATAGAGGATTACGTCAACACCGCCAAACATACCGTGATTGCCGCTGCCCCCTCCGTCCCAAAGCTCGGGTAAGGTGGTCCGGCCCCGGGAAATTAAATCGAAAAAACCCGGATACCCTTCGGCGGTCAACAGGCGGTAGGCCACATCCGGACGGCCGCAGCGGTGCAATACCTCGGGGATCATCTTGGCGCCGAAGATACCGCCCCGCAGATGGCCCCCGGCAGCGTCGATGGCCCGGACCAAGGCGTCGATGGCCTGGGGGATATCCGGGATGACACCGGAGAGGATCGCCATGGCCAGGGAAAATTGGGTGCCGTCGCCGAAAATTCCGGCGGCGGTATCGTAGTATTTTTCGAGGAGCCGCTTTTTTAACGCCGCCGCGGTTTCCGTGTAATGGCGGGCGTCATCGGCCTTCCCCAGAAATTCGGCAAAAGAGGCGGCGATGAGCAGATTTTTATGGAAGAAAAGCGCCCCCACATAGGGAGGGACCTCGCCGTCTTTTTCTATATCCGGAGATTTCCAGTCACCAAAACTTGCAAAGAGGAAATCCCCATCCAGGGTCTTTTCGCAGTAATCGAGGTAACGTTTCAGGGAATCGTAGTTATCGGTTATAAATGAAGGATCGCCATAAAAACGATACCCCTGGTCCGCGATGATCGGAAGGGCCGCCGACCAATCAGCGGTGGTCTCTTTGAAAAATGCCATGCGCTGCTGGAAGTAAGGCCAGGGGGCGATGTGCTGATACCAGCCGTCACGGCGGTGCTGACCGAGCCTGATGTCCTGGAGCCAGTTGTGGTAAAATTCCCGCATATCGAAATTATACATACCGGTTTCCGCGGTAACATGGGCATCCCCCAGCCAGGGGAGGCGCTCGTCCCGCTGGGGGCAGTCAATGGGAATGCCCATAAGGCACGAAAGCTGGGTCCGCAGGATAATCTCATGCAATGCCTGGAGCCGTGGGTTGGAACAGTAAAATTGCCCGGTGGGGGTCAGATCCGAATGGAGCTTTTTGCTTTTGACCTCAAGGACCGTAATATCGGCGTGGGAACGGGTGATCAGCAGGTAGCGGTAGCCGTGCCAGACAAAAGCGGGCTCCCAGGTTTCCCAATCGCCGCCCCGGAGTATATAGGTGTCCTCCACCACCGCGTCATCGTTGGTCCGCCGGTCCAGCGTCAGGTCATCATGGATATATTCGGCAAAATTGAGGAGGATTTTCTGCCCCCGCTTCCCCCGGACCGTTATCTCAGGCCGGGCGGCCCAGTTCTCGCCAAAATCGTAAACCTGCCGGAGCTCATCAAGCCGGAAAATATTGATCGGCTCCAGGACCCCGGTGACCCGTATGGGGGGCGTTTTATTTTCGACGAGGTTTTCCGTCGGGGCTTCAACCAGGGCCGCATGCTGCCAGAGGGCGTCATCATAGCCGGCTTCGGTCCAGCCCAGGGGTTCCTCGTTGGCGTCATAGGTTTCACCATCATAGAGACAGTTGAACAGTACCGGACCTTCCCGTAACTTCCAGGTTTCATCGGCGCCGATGCCCAGTTTCGTTCCGTCGGTTAGGGTAATCTCCAAGTCAAACAGCAGCCGGGGCGAGCCATACCAGCTCATGCGCCAGCCCCACCATTTCTCCTGGGGGCAAAACCAGCCGTTCCCCAGTTCCACCGCGCAGATATTGGGGCCCTCCCCCAGGAGGGGGGAGAGGTCGTAGACATCATAGAGGACTTTTTTAAAGTAATCCGACTTAATCGGCGCAAGAACCCGGTCATCCCCCGGCTTTCCGTTAATCCAAAACCGGTAAAACCCCAAACCGCAGATCCGAAGCAGCCCGTTTTTAAGCGCCCGCGGGATGGTGAATTCCTTTCTGAGCAGGATGGACCGCTGCTGGACCCGCACCTTCCCTTGATTACGAAGGTTTACCTCGTCTATGTCTTCGGCATCGGGGAGCCAGCGGTTAAGTTCTCCCCGGCAGATTCCAATCCAATTACCCATGTAAGGTCCGTCTCTTTCGCATATCATTACCCCCCTTCAAAACCGGCTATATGCCGATATAGTAAGATTTCTTTTCATTACGATCAAGGGATCTTAGTGTTTTTTAGCTATTTAATCAGGGGAAAAACCGTTTTTTCGATTAAACTTAAACTTTTTCCCTGAAATGGGCCGATTTTTTTTGTAAGGAACTCTAATAATATGCCCTTGCCAGAGGAGGTTATTGGTGCTACAGTGTTCGTATGGAACGGCATATTAAAATATCGGCGGATCAATCCCTGGTCCGCAAGACCAATCAGCGGCTGGTCCTTGACGCTATCTGGCGGCATGGCCCGGTTTCAAGGACCAGGCTGGCGCGGATGCTCTCCATGTCCAAACCCGCGGTTTCGGATAACCTGAGCCGGCTTCTGGATTGGGGGATCATCAGGGAAAAGGCGCCGGTTAAGATTAAAAGCGGCAGGAAACCCATACCCGTGGAAGGCAACCGGGAATTTTTATATATTTTCGCGATTGATTTGAATTATAAGGACCCGGTCTTTGCCATCGGCAACCTTGGGGGGGAGATCCTCGATGACCTCAGCATCACCGTGTCCCCGGAGTCCTCGCCGGAGACGCGGATCAGCCTGGTGGAAAACGCCATACGCCTGATGTTAAGCGCCCATAACCTTACCCCCCAGCAGTTTTACTGCATCGGCATTTCATCCCCCGGCATTTACAGCGATAAAAACGATGTATACGACGCGGAAGACAACCGGGCCATATTCGACAAAACCTTAAAGAACAATATCGTCGAATACCTGCAGCAAAAATTTTCGCTGCCGGTCTTTATCAAAAACGACGCCAATACCGGAGTGGTGGGGGAATTTTTGTACGGCACCGGACAGGGCATTGATAATCTGCTCTACCTTTGCTGCGGCGAGGGAATCGGGGCGGGGATTATATTAAATGGTAAGTTATATGAAGGAAACGATTATTTCGCCGGAAATTTGAGCGAATATGTGGACCCCCGGCGTTTGAAAGCGGGAAAGACCGTGGAGGAGTGCATCTGTACCGCCGGGCTGCTGGAAGGCATCCGGACCGCCCTTTCCAACGGGGCGGATTCCTGCCTGTCCCCCATCCCACCGGAAAAGATCACCTTTAAGGAGGTGGTATCGGCCTATGAGCGGGGCGATCCGCCGGTGCTGGAAATTCTGGGGGAAATCGCCGGGGAAATCGCCTGCATGGCCCTGTCCCTCGCCAGTTTTCTTTCCCTGCGGACGGTTATCATTGGCGGGGAGTATATGGTGTTCCGCGATTTTTTGATTCCCCGGATACGGGAGGTGTTTGAAAAATACCGTTTTTCCGCGGAAGTAACCGGGACATTCCTCAAGAAGCCCGCGGGATTATACGGCGTCCTCGGTATCGCCCGGAACCGGTTGTTCGAGGAGATCTGCGGCAGGATAAATCCCCAGGAAACCCGGTTTGGCCCCCGCCTGTGAAGACTTAGCCCGATACAGGAAAAAAAGAGAATTCAATGAAGAACCCAGGAGCAAGCTCCTGGGTATCTTCGTTGGAGAGGAAATTTATTGTACTGGCGGGGACCATACCCCGATCCGGAAATCGGCTTATGACATTTTCAGGGATGGTAAATTTTCCGGAGCAAGCTCCGGGGTATGGACCCCGCCTTCCAATCACGAACCACACGAAAAACACGAACTTTTTGTTCGAAACTTCTTCTTGTTCGTGAGGTTCGTGTAGTTCGTGGTTAATTATATCCTCCTGTCCGAGGGGTTCGTAGTTAAATTTTTTTGAGTATAATGCTATGGTTATTCCATGAATTTTTTGGTCACCGCGGGGGGAACCGTCGAGCAGATTGATTCGGTGCGGAGTATCACCAATTCGGCCACGGGAAGGCTGGGGAGCCTTATCGCGGATGAATTGGCCGGGCGGGAGGAAACCGCCGGGATCTGGTATATCTGTGGGAAAACCGCGGCCCGGCCCCAGACCCCCCGGGCGGAGATCCTCCCCATTGGGGATACGGCGACGCTGGAGGCTGAAGTGCGGCGGGTCCTTGCAGGCCGCCGGATAGACGGGATAATCCACACCATGGCGGTGAGCGATTACCGGGTATCGGCCCTGACCACCCCCCGGCTTATGGCGGAGTCCCTGCTGGCCGCCCGGGAAAATTCCGCCGGGGGGCTGCCGGACCGGGAGGGGATACTCCGGGGGATTCAACAGGCCCCGGTCCTGGACCGGGGGGGAAAGATCGATTCCGGGGAACAAAAGCTCATCCTCATCCTGGAACCTACGGTGAAGGTTATCTCCCTGTTCCGCGGCCTTGCCCCCAAGGCGGTCCTGGTGGGGTTTAAACTCCTCCATGACGTGCCCCATGAGGCCCTGATCAACACCGCCTATGCCCTGCTGGAAAAAAACCACTGCGATTTTGTCCTGGCCAACGATGACCGGGATATCCACGGGGATTGCCACGCCGCCTATCTCATTGACCGGGACAGGCGGATAAGCCCCTATGGGGATAAACAGAGTATAGCCCGGGGTATCGTCTCCCGGGTGATAGCAAAGATACGGGAGCAATGGGGCAAATGAAAAAGGTACTTTTGGGAATTACCGGCAGCATCGCCGCCTATAAGGGGGCGGAAATCGCCAATCTCCTCACCAAAAAGGGGTATTCGGTCCAGGTGATTTTGACCGCGGCGGCGCAGCGATTCATCACCCCCCTTACTTTGCAGACCTTGACCAAAAACAAGGCGTATACCGATATGTTTGAGGAGATCTTCTACGAGGATGTCCGCCATATTTCCCTGGCAAAAAATGCCGATTTGGTGCTGATAGCTCCGGCCAGCGCCAACATCATCGGCAAGATCGCCTCGGGGATAGCCGATGATATGCTCTCCACGGTAATAATGGCGGTCCGGGATAAGCCGGTGCTAATCTGCCCGGCCATGAATACGGCGATGTACGAAAACCCCCTGGTCCGGGACAACATGGCCAAGCTTAGCGGATACGGGTACCTTTTTATCGAACCTCGGGAAGCCCTGTTGGCCTGCGGCGACCTCGGTAAGGGGGCCCTGGCGGATACCCGGCTCATCGTAGACCGGGTCACGGAACTTTTGGCGGGAACCTAGGCATGGAAAAAATCAGCATCGACGATATTCCGGGCTTTCGTATCGGCCAGGCCCAGGACTTGACGGCCGCCACGGGCTGTACGGTGATCCTCCGGGAAGAAGGCGGGGTTTGCGGCGTTGATGTCCGGGGCGGGTCCCCGGGGACCCGGGACACCGACGCCCTCTCCCCCCTGGCAAACCGGAAGCTGGTCCACGCTATACTTCTGGCCGGGGGCAGCTCCTTTGGGCTGGATGCCGCGGCGGGGGTGATGGAGTTCCTGGAAGCCAAAAATATAGGCCGGGACGCGGGCCTTACCCGGGTGCCCAACCTCTGCGCGGCGATCCTCTTTGACCTGGGCTGCGGGGATCACCGGGTCCGCCCCGGAGCGGCCATGGGCTTTTGCGCCTGCGAAAACGCCTTCCGGGGGGAGCCCTTTCAAAGCGGCAATTTCGGCGCCGGGACCGGGGCGACGGTAGGCAAATTCCGGGGGCCGGCCTATGCCATGAAGGGGGGGATAGGCGCCGCCGCCTGGCGCCGGGGGGACCTGCTGGTGGGGGCGGTGGCCGCGGTGAACTGTGTGGGGGATGTTCTGGAAAAGGGCGGGATCATCGCCGGGGTCCGGGGGGACGACGGCAGGACCCTGATCGGGACCGAAGGGCTCATCCTGGAGGAATACCAGCGGCCCCGGGATTTTTTCAGCGGGACCCCCCTGGAAGGGACCAATACGGTCCTGGGTTGCATCATCACCAACGCCAAACTGGACAAAGCCGGCGCTACCCTCCTGGCACGGCAGGGACAAAACGGCATTGCCCGGACAATACGGCCCGCCCACTCGATCTATGATGGGGACACGGTTTTTGCCCTCTGTTCCGAGGAGGCGGCAAGTTCCCCGGACGCAGTGGGGATCCTTGCTGCATGGGCCATGGAAGGGGCGATCATCGACGCGGTTAAAAGCGCCCGTTCCCTGGGGGGCTACCCGGCCATGGGGGATTGCCGGCCATGACCGAATGGACAAAAGCGGTTTCTGCCCTTATCGCCTGTGTGGTGTTCTGGGGGGTCTCTTTCGTTTCTACCAAGATCGCCGGTGCGGTTTTCCCCCCCATGTCCCTGGGGGCGCTTCGTTTTGCCCTGGCGCTGGTATTTCTATTTTTTATAAAAAACCGTGCCGTCCCGGAGGAAAAACTTCAGCTCCAGGACCTGCCCCTGCTTATCGGGGCGGGGCTTACCGGGGTGACCCTCTATTTTTCCTTTGAAAATACCGGCCTGGGCCTGATAAGCGCCTCGGAAGCGTCGATCATTGTGGCGTCCATTCCGGCGCTCACCCTGGGGGCCCAGTGGCTGGGCGGCAAACTCCCCAGGTTCGGAAAAAGGCGGGAGGAAGCCCCGGCGGCGTGTATCCCGCCCCGGCGCTGGGTGGGGGCCCTTATCTCCATGATCGGGGTGGGCCTTACCGCCCGAGGAGCCGAAAGCCTTCCCCCGGGAACGGGAACCGGTGTGAGCGCCGGAGGAAATATCCTGGGGTATCTCTGTATGATCGGCGCCGCCCTCAGCTGGGTCGCCTACTGTTTCCTTACGCCGCCCCTCTTCAGCCGCCGATCCCGGATTTATATCGTATACTGGCAGACCTTTTTTGGTTTTCTCGCCTTTATTCCCTTCGCGGCCCTTGAGTTTCCCCACTGGGGCCGGCCGAATCCGGAGGTCATCCTCCATGTGGGCTTTTTGGGCCTTTGCTGTTCGGCCCTGGCCTACCGCTTCTACGCCCAATCCCTGGCGGTCCTGGGGATTTCGATCTCGGCGCTTTTCCTCAATTTAGTTCCCGTGGTTACGGTCGTCGCGGGCTTCTTTATCCTGGGGGAACGGCTCAGCCCGGTGCAATGGGCCGGGGCGGCGCTGGTACTTGCCGGAGTATACCTTGCCATGAAGGAATGAGGTCCGATCCCCCTCGCCATTCATCCCCATATCCTGTATACTATTCTCTAAATTTGGGGCGGCTCCAAGCTAAGGGAGTTTGGACCAGCGATCCCTTGAGGAGGAATTTTTGATGGCCGAAGAACAGACCGAGTATCAGGGAAAGGCAACCATGGAGAAGATCACCTCCCTTGCCAAGCGGCGGGGTTTTGTGTTTCAATCCTCCGAAATTTACGGGGGGCAAAACGGCGCGTGGGATTACGGCCCCCTGGGTATAGAGCTAAAGAACCGGATCGCCCGGAATTGGTGGAAGGAGATGACCCAGCTTCACGACGATATCGTGGGTCTGGACGCGGCTATCTTGATGCACCCCCGGGTGTGGGAAGCCTCGGGGCATGTGGAGAACTTTACCGATCCCCTGGTGGACTGTAAAAAATGCAAGTCCCGGTTCCGGGCGGACCAGATCCCCCCGGAGAACCTGGCGGAAAAAAAATGCCCCGAATGCGGGGGGGAATTAACCGATACCCGGAAATTCAACCTCATGTTCAAAACCCATATCGGCGCGGTGGAGGAAGAGGCCAATATCATCTATCTTCGTCCGGAAACCGCCCAGGGGATCTATGTGAATTATAAAAACATCATTCAAAGTAACCGCATGAAGATCCCCTTTGGGATCGCCCAGATCGGCAAGGCCTTTCGGAACGAGATTGTAACCAAAAACTTTATTTTCCGGACCTGCGAATTTGAGCAGATGGAGATGCAGTACTTTGTCAAACCCGGTACCGATGTGGAGTGGTTTACCGAGTGGAAAAAACGGCGCTGGGCTTATTACGAAAAACTCGGGGTTAAGATGGATCAGCTCCGCTGGCACCAGCACGGCCCGGATGAGCTGGCCCATTACGCCAAGGACGCCTACGACATTGAGTACCTCTTTCCCATGGGCTGGAAGGAGCTGGAGGGGATCCATAATCGCTCCAACTATGACCTCTCGCGGCACGCGGAATTTTCAGGGAAGGACCTGCAATACATCGACCAGGATAATAACAACGAGCGGTATATTCCGTTTATCATCGAAACCTCCGCAGGGCTCACCAGGACCCTCCTCATGCTCCTCTGCGACGCCTATGACGAGGAAAAGGTGGCCGACAAGGGCAGCGATGACGATTGGCGGACGGTGCTGCGTTTCCACCCCGCTATCGCGCCGATTACCGTGGCGGTTTTGCCCCTGATGAAGAAGGACGGCCTTGCCGAGCTTGCCCAGGACATACGGAACGAACTGCGGGAGGATTTTGCCACCGACTACGACCAGGGAGGGGCCATAGGCCGCCGTTACCGCCGCCAGGACGAGGCGGGAACCCCCTTCTGTATCACCGTGGACTACGAATCCAAGGACAACCAGACCGTCACCCTCCGTTTCCGGGACTCCATGGAACAGGTCAGGGTCCACCGGACGGAACTGGCCGCCCGGCTGCGTGACGAGATAAAGGGCTATCAGCGGAGCAAATAGGCAATTCCCCGATTAAAGAAGGCGCCCGCAAAAAACTGCGGGCGCTTCGTCTAAAAATGAACCAAATCCTTACCGGAGGGGCGTATAACTACGGGCGGCGTCCCACATACCCTGCCGGGTTTCACCCTGGATGCTGGGGATATCCAGCACCATGCCGGGATGAATCAGGTTGGGGTTATTGGGTTCGGGCAGCTTGAGCCGGTTCGCGTCGTAGATCAGCCGCCACTTGGTGGGATCCCCGTAGGCCCAGGGCCGGCCTGCGATGTTCCACAAACAGTCCTTTGAAAGGGCCCAGGGCCTGACCGTATACTGGGAAGGCAGGGCCGTAACATCCGGGACTGCCGGCGGCGGCGGGGCCGCAGCCGGGGGAGGCGGCGGTGGGGGTGGAGGAGGCGGTGGCGGCGTGGCCGCAACCGGAGGGGGCGGAGCTACCACCGGGGGCGGAGTCTCTTTGGCAGGAGGGGTTACCTTGGCCAGGGCGTTGATAACCTGATGGGCCGCTTCGATGGCCGCATCCCATTCCTCGGCGTTCCTGAAAGAAAGGGCCTCGCTATAGAAATTTTCGGCCCGGCTGAACTCGTCGGCATACCGGGTAGGGGCCCCCACGGATCGGGCCCAGTCCAGACGGTTCCAGGCCGCGGTAATGGCGTTTTCGGTTTCCCGGATCTTTAGCTGGACGAGGATATATTCGTCGGACAACTGGGCATACCGGAGGGCTTCGGCGGCATATTGGGCGGAGGCGTCATAATCGCCGTACTCAAAGGCTTCCTCGGCCAAGGCGGTAAGCCGTTTGCTTTCAAGAAAATACCGGTTATTACGGACATTACCGGGCAGGGTCGAAACGGCATCCGAAGAGGCTGAAGCGGCAAGTACCGCTATGGGGACGAAAGCCGGCAATTCCGGCAGATCTATCAGGGCAGCCGCCCCCTGGGCGCCCCATATCATCAAGGCTATTAAACAAGGTATTCCTCGGTTCATAGGGTATCTCCTTCCAAAATAATCTCGGCATCCCGTGCTTTTTCATCACTTCTGATTATGGACTCCTCCGCTTCCCGTATGGCTTCTTCGGCCAGACGGCGTTTTTCCCGGGCGGCATCCCGAACCACCTCGAATTGGGATTTCGCCCGGATATAAAAGTTCACCGCGTCGGCAAAGCGCCGGCCCGAGAATAGGGCATCCCCCTGCTTGAGGGTTTCGGCGGCGGCGTCATAGTCCTTCTTCAGGGCCACATGGGCCTTAAGGTTGTAGGCGGCCTGTTGTACCTCGGCCGCGGCGGCTCCATGGTCGGAAGCAAAGGTTTCCCATCCCGTGTCCAGAATCATGGCATACCAGAGCGCCGCCTGTTCCGCCTTATCCTGGGCATCTTTTATAAGACCCGTATCGTAATTGGAGATGGCGTCGAGACCAATCGTATCGGCAAATTCAAAATTAACCGGATCATATTTTATAAAATCATGCTCCACAATCTGCTGCCGGGTGACATACGCCTCCAGCCCGGTTTTCAGGGCCGTATACATATCTATGGCGGTAAACGCCGAAGCCGCCGCCGGATAATAAGCGCCGCTATTGTACTGGGATACGGCTTTATTCACCATAGCATCCGCCGCCAAGAGCCGATCCGGGGTGATAGCCACGGCTCCGGCATCCAGGGCTCCCTGCCGGGCCTTCTGGATCTCCCGGGCCCGATCCTCGGCATAGAGGGGCAGGGACTGCCGGGTAAGGTCGTCATAGACGTCCGCCACCGCCCGGTAGGCCTCGACAGCGGCCCGGAACTCCCCCAGGGTAGCCGGCGCCGGATCATCCAGGGAACGGTATTGTTTTTCCACCGCTTCCCAATCTTCGGGAAAATACCGGGGACTGTCCGTATCTATCGCCATGGTCCTGGATGCTTCCAGGCGGGCCTTGGCCTCGGCCAGGGCGTCTATGGCCGCCTGATCCGGCGGTCCCTTCTCGGGATCCGGCTGAGGGGCGGCCGGGGGAGGAGTGGGAAGGGTGGGAGCTGCCGGGGGAGGTTCCTCCGGAGCCGGGGTTGATTTACAGGAAACAAGGGAAAAAATCATCAGAATTCCCGCCAAAAGGGCCATTTTATATACATTTTTCATACTTTTTATACCTCCTCATAGATGGAAATATTCCCCGAACATCAGTTTTTTGGAACCTTTCCTTAATTTTAAAGAAAAAAGCAGGCTTTTGACCACTTTTCCATAGATCATTCCAAAACCAATCAGGTTTTGTTGGTAATATATTTCTTTCTATAATTAGTATACTATCCCTTTTCACAATGAGCAAGTTAAAAATAACATCCTTACCTTTAAGGGAAAAGCGGGCCGGCTTAATGGGGGGCTGTTTTTTCTAAAGCCCCTTTCAAAAAAAACCGAGCTTTAAAACAGGCCCGTATAAGTCAATCCCAAGCCAAACCTGCGATTTTAAGAGGTAACCATGCCGGATATCACCTACGACATTATAAAAAGCTACGGTATCCTTTCCGAAGAAAGGGGAGGATGGAAAAAAGAGCTGAACCTGGTCTCCTGGAACGGCCGGACCCCCAAATTCGACCTTCGGGATTGGGCTCCGGGACATGAAAAAATGGGCAAGGGCATCACCCTGACCCGGGAAGAAGCGATAAAACTGGCGGAGTACCTATCCAGTGCCCTGAACGACGGGAACGATTAGCGGCTGCCATCCCTCCGGAAGGTCGACTAAAAGGCCGGGCGCCAGAAAGAGAAATACCGTTGACCGCCGATATTCCCGCCGGCTCCCCTCCCCTGCAGGAAGCTGATGGCCTGCTGGGTCATCCGGTCACAGCGCTCATTATATTCATTTCCCGCATGTCCCTTAATCCATTGCCAGTCAATAAGGAAATTTAACACCATTTCGTCCAGATCCTCCCATAGGTCCCGGTTCTTTACCGGTTTCCGGTCACTGGTACGCCAACTGTTCCGCTTCCAGGCTTTTATCCAAACACTCATGCCCTTTTGGACATATTGGGAATCGGTGAACACTGTAATCGCCTCGGCAGGGCGTTCCAGCTTTGATAACGCTTTCAGGGCGGCTATCACCGCGGTTAGTTCCATACGGTTGTTGGTGGTATCCAGTTCTCCCCCATAATTTTCGGCGATAAGCTCATCTTCACCGTCCTTGGTGTCCCAGGAGGGCTTTATCGGAGGGCCGCCGCCGGTTCTATGGTCAGGGGAGTTATCCCGGACAATGATATAGGCCCAGCCGCCCGGACCGGGATTCCCGGAACAGCCCCCATCGGTATAGATTTTTATGCCCATTACGCTTCCTTAAAAAATAACGGTTTGCCCGGTTACTGTTTTTGTACCGGCTCCCATTTTTCCGAGGCGGCGGAAGCAAAAAGGGCATCCAAAACTGCCATATTGGCGATGGCATCGGACAGGGGGATCGGAGCCCCGGTATTGTTGATGAGGGCTTCCGCAAAGGCGTCAAATTCCAGCAGGTACTGATCGGCTATTTCGGTCTCCACCAGCCGGTTTCCGACACCGGTGGAAACCGATAATTGGCCGGGACAATCCCCATACATATTAAAGGGCAGTTCCACCGTAAGGGAGCCGCCGGTTCCCAGGGCAAAAACCTTTTGATAGGGGAAAATTTGGGTGCCTATGGTGAAGGAAGACGTCCGCCCATCCCCAAAGTCAAGCAGGGCGCTTGCCTGGATGTCCACCTGGGAAACGGGATCCCGAAGGAGCTTACAGATTACCCCCTGGGGTTCCGTCCCGTGGATGAGCCGGGCGGTTGAAACCGTATAACAGCCGATATCCAATATACCGCCCCCGCCATAGGCGGCGATATTACGGATATTGGCGGGATTGGTATTATTATAGGTAAAGATCCCCTGGGTCAGCATGATTTTTCCCAACTCCCCGGCCTTAATAATTTCGGCCGCCCGGATCCACTGGGGATGGAAGCGGTACATAAAGGCCTCCATCAGGAGGATCCCCTTCTTTTGACAGTACTCCGCCGCCTCCACCGCCTCCCGGGCGTTGAGCCCCAGGGGTTTTTCACAGAGGATGGGCTTTCCCGCATCGGCGGCTTTTTTGATGTATTCCTTGTGGAGGTGATTCGGCAGGGGGCAATAGACAAAATCCACCTGGGGATCCGCCAGCAATTTATCGTAGGAGTCATAGGCCACGGTAAAATTCAAAGATTCGGCATATTTTTGGGCCTTCCCGGCATCCCGGGAAGCGACCGCATAGGGTTCAACCAACAGGGACGATTTAAGGGGAATCCCAATCCGTAACGCATAATGGGTTGAACAACCAAGCACCCCCATCCGTAATTTTTCCATATCCTCACTCCTTAATTAGGCAAATAGGTCCGGTACGACTTTGGAACCGCCCTTATGGTATAATGCTGATAATTCCCGATAAAGTCAAATCCATTACGGCCCGGTAATGCTCAGTTCAAAATGACCATGAACCATCCGAACAGACCCGAACAGGGAGGAATAAAAGGGAAATTCGGACGTCCTTCCGGCGGCCAATAAAAATTCCTATGGGTTCCGGTGGTTTTCTGAGTAAAAACTCCTAATTATGATCTTTTGGTATTGCCGGAATGGCTATAATTTAGTATTTTATAAGCAAGTCCTCACCCTTTGTATGAGGCGAAATCCATTTCATATTATACCGGTTCTATCGCATACAGGCGCGAAGCCCTGTGGCTATCCAAAAAGCCCGGTAATAAAAGAGGAGAAAAAGAATTATGGCTAAACAGTTGTTGTTCAACGAGGAAGCCCGCCGCAAATTGCTTGCGGGGGTGGAGCAGATTTCCAAGGCCGTTAAGGTGACCTTGGGGCCTAAAGGGCGAAATGTCCTTCTGGACAAGAAATTCGGGGCCCCCACCGTGACCAAAGACGGCGTATCCGTCGCAAAAGAAGTTGAACTGGCCGACCCCTACGAAAACATGGGGGCTCAACTCCTTAAAGAAGTGGCCACAAAAACCAATGACGTAGCCGGGGACGGTACCACCACCGCCACGGTTTTGGCCTATTCCCTGATTAAGGAAGGGCTTAAGTCGGTAGCCGCCGGGATGACCCCCATTGAGCTGAAACGGGGCATTGATAAGGCGGTGGAGATCGCCGTAGAGGAAATCAAGAAGAATTCAAAGGAAATCAAGGACAAGGAAGAGATCTCCCATGTGGCCTCGGTTTCCGCCAACAATGACAGTGAAATCGGTAATACCATTGCCGATGCCATGGAAAAGGTGGGGAAAGACGGGGTTATCACCGTGGAAGAATCCAAAACCATGGATACCACCATCGAATTTGTGGAGGGGATGCAGTTTGACCGGGGATATATCTCGGCCTATTTTGTTACCGACCGGGACACCATGACCAGTGTCTACGAGGATGTCTATATCCTGATCCACGATAAAAAAATCTCCTCCATGAAGGATATGCTGCCCCTCCTGGAAAAGGTCGCCCAGAGCGGCAAGCCCCTGCTCATCATCGCCGAAGATGTGGACGGGGAGGCCCTCTCCACCCTGGTGGTGAACAGCCTCCGGGGAACCCTCCGTACCTGCGCGGTTAAGGCCCCTGGTTTTGGGGATCGCCGCAAGGCCATGCTGGAGGATATCGCCATCCTCACCGGCGGGGAAGTTATCTCCGAAGAATTGGGGCTCAAGCTGGAAAACACCGAAATATCCCAGCTCGGTAAGGCAAAAACCATTAAGATCGACAAGGACAACACCACCATCATCAACGGGGCGGGGAAACAGAAGGAGATCCAGGACCGGATCGCCCAGATCAAGGCCCAGATTGAGGATACGACCTCGGATTATGACCGGGAAAAACTCCAGGAACGGCTGGCCAAACTCGCCGGCGGGGTAGCGGTGATCAATGTCGGCGCCGCCACCGAGGTGGAACTGAAGGAGAAAAAACACCGGGTAGAGGATGCCCTTTCCGCCACCCGGGCGGCCATTGAAGAGGGGATCGTAAGCGGGGGCGAACTGGCCCTGATTCAGGCCGCCATCGCCCTGGACAAGGCGAATACCGAGGGGCTTACCGACGATGAAAAGGTGGGCTTCAAGATCGTCAAGCGGGCCCTGGAGGAACCGATCCGCCAAATCGCCGAAAATGCGGGCCTGGACGGAGCGGTAATCGCCGATAAGGCCAAGTCCGAAAAGAAAGGGGTGGGCTTTGACGCCGCCAAGCTGGAATGGGTGGACATGGTCAAGGCAGGTATCATCGATCCCGCCAAGGTGACCCGCTCGGCCCTGCAAAACGCCGCATCCATCGCGAGCCTCCTCCTCACCACCGAATGCGCCATCACCGACATCCCCGAGAAAAAGGAGACGCCCCCCATGCCCGGCGGCGGAATGGGCGGTATGGGAGGAATGGACTACTAAACCGTTCCTGGTAACATCCAGTAAGATACGGCCGCCGGCGGACCGAGAGGTTCACCGGCGGCTTTGTTTTATTGGTAAGCCGGTCTCAAAACGCAAGATTTTTGGAACCGGAGCCTTTAGGTGTGCATAAAATACGGTATCTGGACAAAACCCCGCCCCGGGGATTAAAATCACCTAAATCTATGGAGCATCCCCTGAGCCGTCCCCGGATATGTATCTTGGCGCTTAAATACTCGGTCCCCGTGCTGTTGGGGTATACGGCCATAGGTATCGCCTATGGCCTCCTGGTGGTGGACGCGGGGTATCCCTGGTGGCTTGCCCTGGTGAGCAGTGTGGTCATGTTTGCCGGGGCGGGTCAGTATATTGCGGTAGGGCTTTTTGCCGCCGGGGCCTCCCTGGGGGAGGCCTGCCTGGTCCAGCTGGTGGTAAATGCCCGGCACATCGCCTACGGTCTCTCCCTGTTCAAACGGATCAAGCAGGCGGGGCCCTATAAGTATTACCTCATCTTTGCCCTGAGCGACGAAACCTTCGCCCTCCTCTCCTCCCTGCCCGCCCCGGAGGCCCTTGGCGCGGACTTTCCTGAACGAAACCGGCTGATGTTTTATATTGCCCTGCTGGATCAGCTCTACTGGATCATGGGCACCCTGATCGGGGCCATTGCCGGGACCCTGATCCCCTTCAACCTGGAGGGGATAGGTTTTTCCCTGACCGCCCTTTTTATCGTGCTGATGATTGAACAGATCCTCCGCTTACGGCGGCCCCTGCCCTTTATCATTTCCGGCCTGACGGCGATCCTGGGAACCCTGCTCCTCCCCTCCCGGCTATCCCTCCTCTCCGCCATGGCGCTTTCCCTGGTCCTGGTGCAGATCTTTGACCGGGGTGTTAGGGAGGAATCCCCCTGTTAACCGTGTCCCGGGCCCTGGCCTACACCTTTGCCATGGGAGGGGTGATCCTGTTCTGCCGGGCCGTCCCCTTCCTGTTTTTTCGAAGCCGGGGGGAGGGGGACCGGAAAGGGGGCTTTGTGGGAACCCTCCTCGCCCTGGCGGAACAGGCGGCCCCCCCGGCGGCCATGACCGTGTTGGCCTTTAACGCGATAGCCGGTCCCGTAAAAGAAGACCCCCTCCGGAGCATCCCGGTATTGATCGCGTCGGCGATAACCGCTCTGGTCCATATATGGAAGCGGAATTCCCTGATCAGCATCTTTGCGGGAACCGCCCTCTATATGATCCTGGAACGGATCTGGTAAGGCGGGCGGCGGCCCGTACCGGGTAACGGCTAAAAAACAGGATATGGCTTTGGAATAATTATACAATGATACTCTCCTAAATGAATAAATATACTTGACAGAGGCCGGCCCCTTGTGAGAAAATCCCTCCATGAAAATCGAAGATTTACAAGAAACCGCCCGGCTTGCCCATCTGAATCCGGATGAAACGGAATTAACCGGGGCGTTTCCCGCTTTTGAGCAGATGCTTGGGTTTTTTGCCGCCATGCAGGCGGCCGATGAGGATACCGGGGCCTTTTCCGTCTCCATTTCCTCCCTTAATGAACCTCAGTGGACCGCCGGATCCGGCCACTTTCGGTCCGATACCGTGCAAAAAAACGCAAATAATTCCCCTTGCCATTCCAACAGCCTTAACGAAAACCTGCTCAATAATGCGGGTGAACGGGACGGCCGGTTCATTGTGGTCCCCAACGTCCTGTAGGGAAGGAACCTGAGCCAATTTCAAAACAGGTGGATTTTGAACCGGCGTTGTCCCTTTATTTTTGTCTCCGGTTACGGTACTATACGAGGAGGAAACAATACGCATGGCCATAACATTACCCGACGGGTTTTTATCATATTGTAAAGAATGGGAAACGCGGATCGGCGCTTTTATTGAATTTAAAGACGAGCCCGAAGGGCCGGAAGCAGGGGACCTTTCCCCGGATCTGCCCCCCATACCTCCGGAAACCGCCCCCCTCCGGGGGCTGCCCTGTGCGGTGAAGGACAATATCGCGGTGAAGGGTTTTTCCTTAAGCTGCGGATCCAAACTCCTGGAAAAGCTCCGGTCCCCCTATACGGCCACGGCGGTGCGGCGTTTGGAGGCCGCGGGGGCAGTGGTGATCGGTAAAACCAACATGGATGAATTCGGGATGGGATCCTCCACCGATTCTTCGGGGATCAAGCGGACCAACAATCCCTGGGACCAAAGCCGGGTCGCGGGGGGGTCTTCCGGAGGGTCCGCCTCGGCGGTGGCCGCGGGGATCGTGCCCTTTGCCCTGGGCAGCGATACCGGGGGATCGGTACGGCAGCCCGCCTCCTTCTGCGGAACAGTGGGGCTCAAGCCCACCTATGGGGCGGTGTCCCGGTACGGCCTCGTGGCCTACGCCTCAAGCCTGGAGACCATCGGGGTTTTGGCGGATACCGTCTCCCGGTGCCGGAGGGTTTTCGCGGCCATTCGGGGGAAGGATCCCCGGGACGAAACCACCCGGGAGCCCCCTCCGGGGTCTCCCCCCCTTTACGGCGCGGCCCGGTCCAAGGGCCGGGTGATCGGGGTCCTCTCCCCGGAAGCGGTGGCCCGGGCAATCGCCGCCGCGGCCCAGGAAGCCTCCGGGGTGGACGCCCTGCAGACCGCGGCCCAGGCGGCGGTACTGGAAGACGAGGTGGCCCAGGCATTCCGGGCCGCCCAGGATCGGCTGGCCGATATGGGCTATACCCTGGTGGATGTGGAGATCCCCAGCCTAAAATACGGGGTCCCCGCCTACTATACCATCGCTACCGCCGAGGCCAGCGCCAATCTGGCCCGGTTTGACGGGGTTCGTTACGGTAAACGCCCGGACTGGGCGGAAAATCCCGACGACCTCATCGATAAAACCCGGGAAGCGGGGTTCGGACCGGAGGTGAAACTACGGATCCTCCTGGGAACCTTTGTACTCCGCTCCGGATTCCAGGATCGCTACTACCTTCGGGCCCAGCGGATCCGCTCGGGGATACGCCGGAATTTTGAGGAACTCCTGGGGGGGATGGATTACAACGGTCCCCCTCCCCCCTGCGACGGGATCCTCCTTCCGGTGTTCCCCACCCGGGCTTTTGGCCGGGGGGAGACGGGGCTCTCCCCCTTTGCCCAAAAGGCCGCGGATCTCTACACCTGCTGCGCCAACCTGGCGGGACTCCCCGCCCTGTCCTTCCCCGCGGAACTGGTGGGGGGCCTTCCCGTGGGGGTCCAGCTGCTGGGCCGGGCCTTTTCCGAGGCCACCCTGCTGGATATCGCCGAAGCCTATGAGGCCAAATACCCTATCCCCCATCCTGCGGGGTACCGTCCTTTTTGGAGCTAACCATGTACCAGTCGTTTATCGGACTTGAAGTCCACATCCATCTTTTAACCAAAACCAAGGTCTTCTGCGGCTGCCGTTCCGCCTTTGGGGACGAGCCCAATACCAATGTCTGCCCGGTCTGTATGGGCTACCCCGGGGTACTCCCCTCCCTCAACATAGAGGCCATGCGTATGGGGGGTATGGTGGCCCGGGCCTTGAACTGCCGGATTCCCCCCCGGACCTGGTTTGAGCGGAAGCAGTACTTTTACCCCGATATGCCCAAAAATTACCAGATATCCCAGTTCGCCTCCCCCCTGGGCCAGGAGGGGTTCTTCAACCTGGAAGGCCGGGGGATAAACAAGCGGGTGCGGATCAAGGAATGCCACCTGGAGGAAGACGCGGGGAAGATGATCCATACCGGTACGGTTTCCCTTTTGGACTATAACCGGGCCGGAGTTTCCCTCCTGGAGATCGTTACCGAGCCGGATATGGAAACCGGGGAGGAAGCGGAGCTTTTCATCCAGCAGTTCCGGCGCATGGTCCGTTACCTGGGGGTCTGCGACGGCAATATGGAAGAGGGATCCCTCCGGGCGGACGCCAACGTGTCGATCAACCTGCCCGGCAAGGGCCTGGGCCGGAAGGTGGAGATCAAAAACCTCAACTCCTCCCGGTTTGTCCGGCTGGCCCTCAACTATGAAATTGTCCGCCAGGGGGAACGGCTGGACCAGGGCAAAGCGGTGATCCAGGAGACCCGGCTTTGGAATGAAAACCGGGACCAGACCGAGCCTATGCGGACCAAAGAAAACGCCCAGGACTACCGCTACTTTCCCGAACCGGACCTGCCCGTCTTTGAGCCTGACGAGTCTTTTTTGGCATCGGTGGACGAGGCCCTGGTGGAACTGCCCATCCCCCGGATGCGACGTTTTGAGACCGACTTTGGCCTTTCACCAGAGCAGGCGGACCTGATCTGCGAGGAAAAGGCCCAGGCCGACTATTTTGAGGCTGCCCTGGCCGAGGCGGTCCGCCGGGGTATGGAAAGCCGGGACGCGGCGGGGCGGATCTGCAACTGGCTCCTCACGGACATTAAACACATCCTGGGCCGGGAGGGGCTCTCCCCCAGGGACCTCTCCTCCTTTACCCTGGGCCCCCAACGGCTCGCGGCCCTGGTGGCCCTGAGCGCCCAGGGGGAGGTTTCCCTTAAAAACGCCCGGGAGGCGGTGGAGGTGGTTCTGACCGAGGACAAGGACCCGGAGACCATCATCCGGGAGCGGGGCTGGGCCCGGATAGCGGACCCGGAAAAAATTGCCCGGACGGTCGATTCCGTGTATGCCGCGGAAACAGCGGTTTTTGGGGAGGTCCGTTCCGCCCATACCGAGGGAAATATCAAGCGGGCCAACACCCTCACCGCCTACCTGGTGGGCAAGGTGCTGGCGGCCACCGGCGGCCGGGCCGACCCCGGGATCGTCCGCTCCCAGGTAGAGGCCCTGATCGCAAAAACGGCCTAGGCGCCGGAGGGGAGGAAATATGCGGGTACTCGCAAAGGATATAGCGCATCTTACGGGAACCGACGAGGTGGAAGTTTCCGGCTGGGTGCATCGGATCCGGGAGCTGGGGGGGATCACCTTCGTGATCCTCCGGGACCGGTCGGGGCTGCTCCAGTTGGTACTTTCCGGGGCGGAAAGCTCCGGGGAAGGGGGCCCGGCGGAAAAGTCCCCGGAAGCGGCAGGATCCGCCCTTACCCCGGAATCGGTGATCAGGGTTCGGGGGATCCCGGCCAAAAACGAAAAAGCCATCGGCGGGGTGGAACTTCAGGTCCGGTCCCTGGAGATTATCAGTAAGGCCGAGGGGGATCTGCCCTTCCAGGTGAACGGGGACATCACGAAGGTGGGGCTGGAGGCTATCCTGGACAACCGGACCCTGTCCCTGCGGAACCCCCGGATCCGCTCGATCTTTAAGGTCCAGGCCACGATCATCGAGGCTTTTTCCGCGTACCTGCGGGACCGGGATTTTACGGAGATTAAAACCAGCAAACTCGTGGGGGGAGGCACCGAGGGGGGGGCCGAACTCTTTGAGGTGGAATATTTCGACAAAAAGGTCTGTTTGGCCCAGTCCCCCCAGATCTACAAGCAGATCATGGTGGCCTCGGGGCTGGAACGGGTCTTTGAAGTGGCCCCGGCATACCGGGCGGAAAAGCACGATACCCCCCGGCACCTCAACGAGTATGTCTCCCTGGACGTGGAGATGGGGTTTATCGAATCCGAAAAGGACCTTATCGACCTGGAGAAGGGGCTTCTCTCCCATATTTTTGCCGAGGTGGCCCGAAAAAACGCCCCGGAACTGGAGCTGTGGAAGGCCACGGTCCCCGAGGCCTCCGCGGTGCAGAAGGCCCCGATCATATCCTACGAAGAGGCCCTGAAGATAGCCAATGGGGCCAAAAACCGGGAGGGCGGGCGGATCTTCGACCTCAACCCCGAGGCGGAGCGGCTCCTCTGCGAATGGGCCGGCCGGGAACAGGGGGTGAAACTGGTTTTTGTGAATGAATTCCCCCGGCGGTACCGGCCTTTTTACACCTACCCCCGGCAGCCCCGGCCGGAAGAAACCGGAGAGGGGGCCGCTTCCACCATGAGCTTTGACGCCCTGTTCCGGGGTCTGGAGATCACCACCGGGGGCCGGCGGCAGCACGATTACTATGCCCTCCTGGAGGTGCTGCCCAAATTCGGCCTTAAAGAGGCGGACATTGCGGGGTACCAGGTCTTTAAATACGGCTGCCCCCCCCATGGCGGTTTTGCCATAGGCTGTGAACGGCTTACCCAGAAGATCCTGGGCCTCGCCAATGTCAAAGAGGCAAGCCTCTTCCCCCGGGACCGCAAACGGATCAGCCCCTAACCGTCCCTTCTCCTGCAACAAATTACGGCTCCACCCCCCAAAAAAAGGAGTGGGGGTAGCGGAAGACTTGCGGAGGGACTTCGGCCCGGAGCAAGGCTGGAGCGAGGGGGAGCCGCGTCAAAAAAGCTTGTTACCAGGCAAATTTATTCCCCCACCCCCGCAACCGTGCTCCCCCCCTAATTCCTTACTTTTAGCTCCCATCGCCTATCGCCGCCCGCATTATTCAAAAGACTTGCTATTTCCCCCCAAGGGAGTATAGTATTCATTATGAGTATCCGCTCTAAAATTATCCTGGTGGTGCTGCCCCTGATCATCGTTACCCTGGTTCTGGCGGGGACCGCCTCGTATTTTGCCGCGGCCAAGGGGATAACCCGGATAACCCAGCAGTTTTTTAGCTTTAAGGCCAACGAATTACAGAAATACGCCGAAAACCAATGGGCCCTGCTGGTGGAAAATAACTATTCGGGCCGGCCCGATATGGTCCAGGCCGCGGAAAACGCGGTGGAGGTCTATGCCCAAAGCATTATCCTTAGCGATACGGAGCTTATCTTCGCCCTGGACGGGGAAGGGACGGTGGTCATGGCGACCTCGGAAGCAGCTATTTCAGCGGATGAACGGGCCGCCCTGCTCGGACTGCTGGAGGATGCCGAGGACGATCTCTTTAACGCCGCCATCGGGGGAACCGAACGGGTTATCCGGGCGTTTTATTTTACCCCCTTCCAATGGTGGGTCCTTTTAACCGAAGAAACCACCGCCTTTTACCGCGACGTGGATTCCATCACCTTCCAGACCCTGATCATGATTGGGGCGGCCTCGGCGGCGGCGGTATTGATGCTCCTGCTTCTTGCCAAACTCCTCACCACCCCCCTGGGAAAGGTGGTCAAAACCATGGATCGCATCATCAGCTCCACGGATCTGTCCGCCCGGGTGGAAGTTGAATACCGGGATGAAACCGGGCAGTTGGCCCATACCTTTAACCTGATGATCGCCGAACTGGAAAAGGCCTATTCCCAGATCAAACGTTACGCCTTTGACGCGGTGCTGGCCCGGAAAAAGGAACAACGGATCCGCCAGATCTTTCAGAAGTACGTCCCCAAGGACCTGATCGATAAATTCTTTGCCGCCCCGGAGTCCATGTTGGTGGGGGATAACCGGGTTCTCGCGATCCTCTTTTCCGACATCAGGAGTTTTACCACCATTTCCGAGGGGATGCCCCCGGATGATCTGGTCAATTCCCTGAACCGGTATTTTTCCGGCCAGGTGGATATCATCATGAACCGGAACGGGATCGTGGATAAATACATCGGGGATGCCATCATGGCCTTCTGGGGCGCCCCGGTTAAACACGATGACGATGCCCTCCAGTCGGTCCTTTCGGGGCTGGATATGATCGACGCCCTGCAGGGCTTCAATGAAGCCCAGCGGAGCCTGGGGAAACCCGAATTTCGCATCGGGATCGGGATCAATTACGGCACGGTGACGGTGGGCAATATCGGCAGTGAACGGAAGATGGATTACACTGTTATCGGCGACATGGTAAACCTCGCGTCCCGTATGGAGGGCCTTACCAAACCCTACCATCAGGAGATCCTGATCTCTGAAACCATCTATGGGGAAATAAAGGGGACCCTCCCCACCCGGCTGCTTGACACGGTGGCGGTGAAGGGGAAAACCCGGGGGGTTAAGATATACACCGTCAAACGGTCCCTGGCGGGCAATGAGGAACGGGCCTGGGCCCTACATAACGGGGGTATGGAAGCCTACTACCGCCGTTCCTTTGGGGAAGCGGCCGCCAAATTCCAGGAGGTCCTGGCCTTGCTGCCCGAGGACTTTATCGCGAAGGTCCTCCTGTTCCGGTGCAAAAATTACGCCCTTACCCCACCCCCGGAAGGGTGGGACGGCGTAGAGGTGATGAAAACAAAATAAAGCGGTTGGGACCGCTTTTTTAGCGCGGCATTGCGCCGGCTTATAATCTAAGGGTTACGCCCAGGGTAAGAAATTTAGCGCCGAAAGCGGACCAGGTTGTCGTCCATCCACCAAAATCTGTCTTAAATCTAAGAAAATGGTATTCATACCCCGTCTCCAAAAAAGCGCCAAAGGCCGGGAGAAAGAAGTAACGGAAGCCTAGATTAGTACCAAAGATAACGCCATGGGGATTTGAAAGCCCATCCAAATCATCGCCGCCCCAGAAACCGATGCCGTATCCAAATTTCACCAGGACATAGGTGTCGAGGTTGTTAACCTCCCAGTTCGGGTGCCACGCGACCCGGGCGATAATGGGTATTTCCCCCAGAGAAGCATCCGAATTATTGCCCCAGGATTTTAGCTTGGAACCGGAATATCCGATTTCACCGCCCACGGTGAGGGCGAAATTAATCGGCAGGGCATAGTCCACCGCCACGGATCCGCCCACCAGGGCGCTATTTTCCGCGCCAGCTATCGCCGGATAAAAAAGACCAAGCCCAAATCCGCCGCTGATAAGAATGCTGCCTTTCTGAATAGGAGACGGGAAGGATTTGATATCAAAGGAAAAACCTAACGCCGTAACTCCCAATACCAGGGCCAATACGAGGATTGCCCTGGCTTTTCTGCTGTTTGCCATTTTTGCTCCTTTACTCTGGCAACAAAGTCTAAGGATAAACGCTGGAATTTCATAAAATCATCAGGTTCATACTTTTTTTGCCCCACCCTATGGGGCCATATGAATTTTAGATTTTATGACGCTTATCCATAATGGACGCTATTATAGCAGATGTTATACTCCTTTGTCACGGGAAATCGTGCGTTTTTTGGGTTTTTTGCCGAAATTCCAGGCATATAGATAACGAAGAGAAATAACCCGGTCTGAAGCGTTTCAACTTACCCGGATCGCTTTTTTAAGCGCGGCAGTATAGCGCCTATAACCTAAAGGTTACGCCCAGGGTAACAAATTTAGAGCCGATAGAGGTATAGGTATATGTTATACTCGAATCCTCTTCCTTAAATCTAAGCATGTGATATTCATACCCTGTTTCCACGAACGCGCCGAAGGCCGGGACAAAGAAATAACGGACGCCGATATTGAAACCGGCGATAATTCCATGGGGGATTTTAACACCATCAGGAATATCGTCACCGGTCCATAAACCGATACCGTATCCCACCTTTACCAGGAGATAGGTGTCGAGGTTTTTAACCTCCCAATTCGGATGCCACGCGGCCCGGACGATAATGGGTATTTCCCCCAAAGAAATATCCACGTCGCTGTCCCAAGCGTCCAGCTTAGAACCGGAATATCCGATTTCACCGCCCACGGTAAGGGCGAAATTAATCGGTAAGGCATAGTCCACCGCCAGGGTTCCGCCCAATAGTACGCTGCTGCTGGTGCTGTCATCAATATCTGACAACGGAAGAATATAAATCCCCAGCCCAAATCCACCGCTGATAAGGATGCTGCCCTTCTTAATCGGAGACGGGAAGGATTTGACATCGAAGGAAAAACCTAATGCCGTAACCCCGAAGACCAGGGCCAATGCCAGGATTCCCCTGGCTTTTCTGCCGCTTACCATTTTACGCTCCTTTACTTTGGCAACAAAGTCTACCGATAAACGTTGGAAGTTTCATAAAATTATTATCGGCACATTATAGCAGATTTTATACTCCTTGTCACGGAAAATCGTGCGTTTTCTTTTTCGCCAAAATTCCAGGCATACCGGTATAAAAGAGAATTCGGCGCTACTGGTTCTGTAATTCCCGGGCGCTGTCCAGGGCCTGCTGGAGGTTTTCCATGGCCTGGAACAGGGAGGTGTTGGTGGAGCGGAGGGTGTTTATCTGCTGGGTCTGATCGACGATGGTTTGGGCCTGGGCGGTGGTCTGGTTCCGTAAGGTGGTAAGCTCCCGTTCCTGGGCGCTGATGGTCTGGCCGTAGGTGGTATTTTGGGCCCGCAAATTGCTGAGGTCCCGTTCCTGGGCGCTGATGCGCTGGGCCTGGGCGGTGTTTTCGTTTCGCAAGGCGCCCAGGTCCCGTTCCTGGGTACTGATGGTTTGGGCCTGGGCGGTGTTCTCGCTTCGTAAGGCGCCGAGGTCCCGTTCCTGGGCGCTGATGGTTTGGGCCTGGGCGGCGCTCTGGGCCCGCAGGGAGGAGATGGTCTCCTCGAATTGCCGAATGGACCTGACGAGATCCGTGCCCTGGGACCGGTAGGCGGCGATTTCCTGGGTCTGATCGGCGAGGGTCTGGGTAAGGGCGGCGTTTTCTTCCCGCAGGGCAGTGATTTCCCCCTCGGTCGGGGCACCGGGGGAGGGCGGGCCCGCCGCCAGGAGCCCTTCCACGGCGGCGGACAGGGTGTTTATGGCGGCCAAATGGCCTTCTTTTTGCGATTGAATGGCCCGGATGGGCTGAAACGCGGGAGTTTCAAGAAATTCCCGCATGAGGTCCAAGGTTTCCGCGGCCTTTTCCGGGGCCCCCCCGCGGATATGGTCCCGGACCAGGGTGTAAAACCCACTCATCTGCCGTTCCACCAGGAAGGCCCGTTCCTGTTCGTCGGTGAGCTGCCGCAGTTCCTCCTGGGCGGCGTTCAGGTCCGCCCGGCTTTGCTCGTATTGTTGGGTTATTTCGCCGCTTTTTGCTTCCAGCTGGGCCCGTAGATTTGCTTCGCTAATCCGGGAGGCTTCCAGGATCCCGGCCCGCTCCGACTGCAGGACGGCCAGACTATGCCGGTATTCTTCCTGGGCCTTTTGCAGGTTAAGCTCCGCGGCGTGCCGTTCCGTGTCCAGTTCCTGCCGGTAGGCGTCCAGTTCCTCGTTAATCCGGGTTATCTGCCGTTCATCAAAGACCCGCATCTGTTCCGCGATGGCCGCTTCGGATAAATCCTGATTGATCAGGCGATCCAGTTCTTCGTCAAGGGCCCGGTTCATCTGCTGCCGGAGTTCCGCTTCCCGTTCTTCTATCTTGGTTTCCATGGAAGATTGCAGGGCTTGAAGGTCCCCGTCAACTCCGGAGAGTTTGGCCAGGATATCGGTAATTTCCCGTTCCTTCTCATGGATCCGGGCCTCATTTGCCCGCCGGATCTCCTGGATAAGCTTCCGATCCGTCATGGCCAGGGAGGCGTTCCCCCCCCGAAGTTCCGATTCATCCTGGCGGTAGAAGAACGACAGGAGCAGGACCCCCCCGATCAATAGTATCGCCCCCCCCAGGTTCACGAGGAGGGGAAAATTTCCTCCCCGCTTTTTTGCCGTAAGCCGCTGTTTGTCCGCTGCCGGGGTAATCAGGTCCTTCCGGGTTATCGCCTCGATATTCTCCAGGATTTCCCGCTGCTCTGATTCGGAAAAACCGGAACTGGTATCAAATACAATATCGGCGTCCATGGTCCTCTCCCTACTTGGTCTCTATCCGATCCACTTCTTTCGTTGCCAGCCGTACTCCCCCCGCTTTGAGTCCCTTGACGAGGTAATCCTGGGCCTTAAAATTTTCCCTGGTAATCTTAAGCCGGGTTTTGGGCACATAATAAAGGGTAAATGAAAATTTAGGCCGGGTATCGACATGGAGTACCGCAGCCCCTTCGGGAACCAGGGAATACTCCTTGTTCATAATCCACCCTTCAATGATACAGCGCTTGATACAGGGGTACCCGGTCTCCGCCTCTTGGTAAATAACGGTAAAAACCAGGGCTCCCAGAACTTCCTTGTCGGCCACTCCTATCCACCAGGCCTGGGCCCCCACAAAGGCCTTTTCCGGCAGGTCCATCACCGTATAGGTCCCATTCGCCCGGAGCACGAGGATCCGATCAAAGGGGGATACCTCCGCCAGGATCTCCCCGGCCACGGCGGTTCCCAGGTAGCCGGTGTTCCGGTCGTATTTAAGTTCCACGTCCCTGCGAACTACTTCCTTGACATCCACCTTATCAAAGAGGCCGACCTTGGTCTTCCGCGCCCCCTTTCCCAGCTCGTCATTGGCCTTGATCTTGGCGATGATGCCGTCCAAAAAGCCCAGGGCATAGGCGGTGATGCTTTTTAGGTGGCCGTTGATCTCCTTGATCCGGGCCTGAATCTCCAGGGCCTCGGCCTTGGCCTTGTTGATATCGTACAGGGATATACGCCGGATAGGAATTTTCAACAGGTGGTCCACGTCCTCGGGGCTTACCCCCCGGCTTCCCACCTCCTTGAGGAAGGGCGTAAAGCCCTCCATAACCGCCTTCTGGACCCCTTCGGCGGTTTTCATCTTTTCGATGGCCTTGTATATCCGCTCTTCAATGAAGATCCGCTCCAGGGTACGCTGGTGCAGTTTATCCAACAGCTCCCGTTTCTCAAGTTCCAGTTCCTTGGTGAGGATCTTCACCAGCTGCCCGGCGTGGTGTTTGATGACATCGGTGATGGTCATCACCTCGGGAAGGCCGTCGTGGATCACCAGGAGGTTCACCGAAATAGACTGCTCACATTCGGTAAAGGCAAAGAGGGCATCCACGGTTTCCTCCGAATAGACCCCCCGGGCAAGCTTGATCTCAATTTCGACCGTATCGGTGGTAAAATCGTTGATGGACTGGATTTTGATCCGCCCCGCCTTGGCCGCGGTCTCCACACTGTTGATGAGGCTTTCGGTGGTGCTTCCGAAGGGAAGCTCCCGGATGAGGATCCGTTTGGGATCCGAGGTATCCAGCCGGGCCCTGACCAGAACCCGGCCGTTTCCGTCCCGGTAATCCGACACATCCACCAGGCCGCCGGTGGGAAAATCCGGGTGGAGATGGAATTTTTTTCCCGAAAGGCAGGCCTTCTCCGCCTCCAGGACCTCGATGATATTGTGGGACAGGATCTTGGTGGACATCCCCACGGCGATCCCCTCGGCGCCCATGATCAGGACCACCGGTATCTTGGCAGGAAAGAGGACCGGCTCCCGGTTCCGGCCGTCATAGGAATCCGCCATGGGGGTCAGTTTCGGGTGGTAAAAAATGTCCTTGGCCAGGGAGGTGGCCCGGCATTCGATATACCGGGCGGCGGAGGCTTCGTCCCCGGTAAAAATATTCCCAAAATTCCCCTGCCGGTCGATAAAGAAGTCCTTGTTGGCCAGTACCACCAGGGCGGACCCGATGGAAGCATCCCCGTGGGGGTGGTACTTCATGCAATGGCCCACCACATTGGCCACCTTGTGGTACTTGCCGTCGTCCATCTCAAAAAGGGAATGGAGGATCCGCCGCTGCACCGGCTTAAGGCCGTCCTCCAAATCGGGGATGGCCCGGTCCTTGATAACGTAGGACGCATACTCCAGAAAATTTTTATCAAACAGGTTTTTTATATACGCCACAACAACTCCACGCTATACAAGCAAACTACCCGGGACGCTAGAGGGTCCGGCAAAGAATTTTTTCCAGGGGGTGACGCTGGTAGTGCCGGTCCGCCGGGGCGGCGTCCTCCGCGGGGTAACCGAAGACCAGCATCGCCGCGGGAACTATGGCCGGGGGAAGGGCAAACTCCTTAACCACGGCCGCGGGATCGAAGTACATCACCCAGGTGCTGCCCAGCCCCAGATCCTCCGCCTGGTACATAATCTGGGTGGTGACGATACTGGCATCCACCAGGCCGCTGTCCTGGCCGTCAAAGGACCGCACCCAGCATTGGGTACGGTCATAACAGATGAGAAATACCCCGGGGGCGCCGAAACGGCAGGAGGTACACCGGTCTATTTTTTCAAGCCCCTCAGGCTGGGTGACCAGAAATATACGCTGGGGCTGCCGGTTCGACGCGGTGGGGGCGATCCGGGCGGCTTCCAGGAGGATATCGAGTTTTTCCTTCTCCACGGGGAGATCCTTAAATTTTCGCACCGAATACCGGTGGACGGTTAATTTATCAAAATCCATGATTTAACTCCTTCCCCATGGTAATCCCCCCGGCTTCTTCCTGCAAGACCGAAAATCCGATTTTTTTATAAAAGCCCCTGGCGGCGGTATTAGTTGCCGCCACCCCCAGGTGAACCCCGGGAATTTTTCTCCGCCCCAGTTCGGCAAACAGGGTATCCATCAGGGCCCTCCCCTGCCCTTTCCCCTGAATTGGGGGGAGGAGGTCTATGTGAAGATGGGCGGGATACCGGGAAAGCCAGGGATAGACCGCCTTGGGCCGGGCGGATGGTTGCAGCTGGTCTATCAGACTTTGTTCCTGCGCCGATTGCGCCCAGCCCCGGGGCAAAGGAAGCGAATACCGGCGCCGCAGGGGGGGCAGCCAGGTCTCCGCAAACCATTGATAAAAGGCGGCGCTGTCCCCGGCGGCGACCAGATACCCCTGGGGGGTGTAATCCTCCTCGACCACAAAACACAGGGATCGGTCAAAAAAATGGTAGGGCGCCGCATAATAGTGCCCTAAGAGATGGGGATCATGAAACAGGGGGGAAGCGTCTTTACCGGCATCCCCGGTTTTACGGCAGATATCATACAAATAGGGAACATCCGAATCCACCGAAGGTCTTATCCACATGGGCACCTGCTCCTTTGCCGAACCTATTGCAGGGGTCCCCGATAGGACAAAATATTGAGGATATCCAGCCGTTTCTGATGAACCGGAAGCCGCCCGGAAAAAGAAGCAAAATCCTTCAATTCCCGGGGGATCCAGAAAGCCTCCGCCAGGGCGCATATCCGGGGGAAAAGCATGTATTCGGCCCACCGGTCGGCGTAGAGCAATTCGGACCAGAGGTTCCCCTGGCCTCCCAAAACCAGGGCCGCCTGGTCCCGGGTCATCTCCGGCGTAATGGGATCGTTCATGTATGCATCGTATACCCGGATTATCCGGGAACCTGCCCCGGGTTCTTCCGGAAGGTCGTAGTTCCGGTAGTCAAGATAACAACCGTCACTACTGGGGGACATCACCACCCGGTGCCCCGCGGCGCTGGCCTTGATGCCCCCTTCCTGGCCCCGCCAGGACATGACCACCAGTTCCGGGGGAAGCCCCAAGGTTTCCGTATCCTCCAAAACCTCGTCCCAGCCCAGGGGGATCTTACCGCGGCTTTTAAGCATCTGGGCAAACCGGACGGTGAGCCACCCCTGGAGCTGCCGGGGCCGTTCAAACCCCAGTTCCCCCAGGCGGCGGCGGCATTTTGGACAGGCTTCCCACCGGGAAACCGGAACCTCATCCCCCCCGATATGCACATAGGGGGCGGGAAAAAAATCCGCCAAAGTATCGAAAACCGCCTCCACCAGGTCGAAGATCCGATCATTCCCTGCGCAGAGTACATCGGAAAATATCCCGTGACGGTCATCCACGGAATAGGGCCCGCCGGTACAGCCCATCTCGGGGTAGGCGGCCAGCGCCGCCCTGGTATGCCCCGGAAGGTCCACTTCGGGGACCACCGTGATATGCCGGGCCCCGGCATAGGCAACCAGATCCCGGATTTCCCCGGGGGTGTAGAACTGCTTTAGCTCCGGGGCATGGGAATTCCGGGTATTTCGACATTTGGAGCCGATTTCGATAAGCGCCGGATATGCCGGTATGGGAAAACGCCAGCCCTGATCATCGGTTAAATGCCAATGAAAAACATTGATATGGTGGAGGGAAAGGACATCCAGGAGCTTTTTGATAAAGGCGGGAGTATAAAAATGGCGGGATACGTCCAGCATACAGCCCCGCCAGGGAAAGCGGGGGTAATCGTTTATGGTGAGGGCGGGGATGGTCAGGGTATTGGGTTCGTACCCTGAAAGGATAAGCTGCCTGAGGGTTTGCAGCCCGTGGTATATCCCCGCCCCGGTGGAGGCTTCCAGGGTGATCCCACCGGGGGTAACGGTCAGACGGTAGGCTTCTTGCCCGGGTTCGCCCTCCCGCAGGGCGGGAACCTCCCGGCACACCACTTTTACCGGCTCCTCTCCGAGGGGAAGCCCTAAGTCCCGGTGGATCTGCTCCGCGGCCAGGGCCATTTCCCCCTGAAAAACCCGGTCCCCCCCTATGCCGGGGAGGCCGGTACTTTGAAAAAAACCCTCCCCGTATTCCAGGTGAACCGGCCGGGGGATCAGATCTATCCGCATAGGGGGCGCTCCGTTCATAACCATGGGCTCACCATATCCGGGGGGTAAAACCTTCGGGGGCTTCGATCTTTACCGTATCCCCCGATTGTTGTATTACGTAAAACCCCTTCTCCAGGGCATAGTTCCGTACCGGGGTTTTCACTATCGCCCCGGCCACCGCCCCCAGCAATTTCCGGGTATCCCGCCGTTCATCCGCATATTTTCTGAGTATTTCCATCCGTTTAATATGATCCTTTACATCCTGGATGCGCAGGTATGACTTGACCTCCACCGCCAGGGCAAACTCCCCGTTTTCCAGCCATACATCCACTTCCGTGAGGGTTTTCCCCTGGGGATCGGTAAATTTGACATCGGCTGCCGCCTTGGTAAAGGTATAATTGAGGGCCCTGAATTTTTCCGTTATGTTGGGGGTTACCAGATGCTCTGCCAGCTCGCCAAAACGGTTCCCCAATTCCCCCAACTGCCTATCGGTCTTTTCGGTCAGCGTTTGAATCAAGCGTTCGGTTTTCGCAAACCGTTCATCCATCCTCCGGTCGGTTTCCGCAGACCGTTCATGCATCAACCGCTCGATTTCTGCGGACCGTTCATGCATCAACCGTTCGTTTTCCTGAAATTTGCGGTCCGTTTCCTGAAATTTGCGGTCCGTTTCCTGAAACAGGGCCCAAACGTCCTCAAAAGTCAAACCCCGGACCGGTTCCCTCGGCGATGTTGACATATCTCCCATGATATACCTCCATGTTGAATATACTTCATACCGGCAAAAATAACAATTAAGGCGGTATCCGGGCACGGATGTACCTTTTACGGGATACCGTCGGTCTTCCCCCAGTAGGGAGGATTTTGCCGGTTCATTACGCTAGTATTTTGTAAACACTAAACGGCCATACATATACAGAATTTAAAAAAATTCACCACAAAGGCGCAGAAGGCGAAGAAGGAGAAAAGGAGAATTAAGAATGAAAAGCGAAGAATGGGTTATTCTTCCCTCTTCATTTCTTTCTTATTCGCCTTATTCGCCTTCGTGGTCGAATTCTCTTTCGCCCATGTATCAAGCATATTAGTGTTTACAAGATACTAGCGGCCAAGAATATGCGGCTGCTCCGGGGTGGAGAGGGGGGGCAGTTCCCGGCGCTCCCGCAGGAGGATAAAGATAATAACCCCCAGGAAAAGCAAAAACAGGAGGATAAAGATTATCAAGGCCGGTAGGTTGGTATTATTGGCCTTGACCGGAGTACCGGGGGTGGATTCGACCGCTATGCTTATGGTCTCTTCGGCGGGCTTGCTGAATATGAGGACCAGGCTGATAATCACCGACAGGGTAAGGAGGATGAGGGTAATCAGGGCCGCCTTTTTTACCAGGGGATCGGATTTTTTTGAGAGGGCAAAATAAAGGATCAGCAAAAAAACAGCCGCGGGTAAAAGCAACACAAAAATATTCATGATGAACCCCTTTCAGGATTTCCGGAGAAATCCGATCTATTTTTAAACAACGGGGCCGGATGCAAAGCCAGCGGGTAGGAAACCGGCCTGCCGGAACCGAACCCCAAGCCCTTTTGAGTTTTTAGGGCGGCCCCCGGCTCTTATTTTTTTATCGGCATCTTCTCTCCGAATATTGCCGGAAAAGTCGATATAGTTCGGGACAATTTTTCTCTGGAGCCTGGAGTTGAAAAATATCGCTCCATATAGTATCTTATTATTACCATAAAATATAGAGAGGTATTGTATGGCCTATAAGGTTGGAGATGCGTGTATTAATTGTGGGTCCTGCGACAGTGAATGTCCGGTGGATGCGATTAGTGAAAAGGAAAACGCCCGCTGGATTGACCCTGATAAATGTCAGGACTGCGGCTCTTGTTCCTCGGTTTGCCCGGTAGAAGCTATCGCGGCGGAATGACCCTGCCCCGCCGAAAGGCGGGGTTTTAACCTACGTTTTGAAACCGGCTCAGGCAAAAGATCCTTCGAATGAAATACTTCGTGAAGGGAGGGAGAAGGTATGCCGTGGGGGCCGGAAAAACGTAAAAAACTGAGAGAGAACCACCGCCTTCTCTCTTAGGCCTATTCCTGTTACTATAATGCTGCGGACGGGTAACAGGAATGAAAAAAAATGGGATCCTTTGGGTCTGGGTCTTTCTCGCGGGGTCGTTCCTCCTGGGGGCGGAAAATGTCGAATCGAATTTTCCCGTCATAACCCGGCTGGATGTCCGGGATTTGGCCTTTAACCAGTATATGGCGGATGTGGAAAATGGCCGGCGCCGGGTGGCTAACCGGGCTCGGACCGGGGAGAGCGCGTCCAGTCTGGCCGAAGGGTTGACGGTTTATGCCTATACCCCTAACGAAACCGACGATATTTTCAGCCTCGCCGCCCGGTGTAATATCCCCTATGCGGCCTTGACCACCCTGAACCGTATGGCCCATCCCGGGGCTTTGACCGGGACCCTGCTGCTCCCCTCGGTACCGGGGATCTTTATCCCCGAAAGCCCCGAATCGGACCTGGAGCGGCTCCTTTCGTCGGCCCGGGAAGAAAATACCGGGGTCCCTATCACCATAAGCCATGGGGGAAAAAAGGCGGGATTTCTCTTTATTCCCGGCGCGGATTTTTCCCCCACGGAACGGGTTTTCTTCCTCAACTTTAACTTCAGCTTTCCCCTGCGTACCTATAGGATTACCAGCCCCTTCGGCCTGAGGAGAAACCCCGTTACCGGGACGGTGAAGATCCACGAAGGTCTGGACCTGGCGGCCCCCGCAGGGACCGACGTATTCGCCGCCCGGGACGGGGTGGTAACGGACCTGGGGGAAGACCCTATTTATGGAAAATACATTGTGATCCGGCACGGGGAGAACTGGGTCAGCCTGTACGGTCACCTTTCGGCGATCCACACCACCCTGCGAAGCCCGGTCCGTACCGGCGATCTGATAGGCAAGGTGGGAAGTACCGGACAATCCACCGGCCCCCACCTGCATTTTGAGTTACGGCAAAACGGACGGGCCCAGGACCCGGGGAAGCTGCTTTTCCGGAATAATTCACGCTGAAGGAAGAATGAAGAGGAATTCGACCACGAAGGCGCATAAGGAACTGTTCAAAAATAACTTGCCCAAAAGGGCAAGTTATTTCGTTATTGCGTAAGCAATTAGAATAAAATGCATCGCATTTTATTCTTG
>NZ_JAJQRC010000020.1:0-46200 GCF_046533115.1 Treponema sp. TIM-1 | reverse complement strand
TATTTCTTCCCTTTTTCGCCTTCTGCGCCTTTGTGGTGAATTTCTTAAATTCTGTATATGTATGGCCGTTTAGTGTTTACAAGGTACTAGGGCCGCTTAATTAAAGGCCTGGCGCCAGGCGCCGGGGTTTCCGGGACCGACCCATTGGTTAAGGGCAAAGCCGGCCTTGAGGCTGCCCGTGATAAACCGTTTAGCCAGGGCTATGGCATCGTATGTCGAAAGCCCCCGGGCTAAACCCGCGGTAATGGCCGCCGCGGTGGTGCATCCCGCTCCGTGGGTCCAGGCGGTTTTTATCAGGGTATCCTCCAGAACCTTAAAATCTTTTCCGTCAAAAAACACATCCAGCGCCGTGACCGCCCCGGGAAGTTTTGCCCCGCCCTTGATAAACACGGTACGGGCCCCCTTGTCTGCGATAATCCGGGCCGCTTCTTTCATCTGCTCCGGGGTGGAAATTTCCTTTAAACCCGAAAGCTGGGCCGCCTCAAACAAATTGGGGGTTACCACCGCCGCCAGGGGCAGTAATTTTTTCTCCAGAACCTGGTTTAACTCCGGGTTGAGGGCCTCCCCGGCCCCTTTACAGACCATCACCGGATCGAGGACATAATTTTTTATACCATAGTCCGCTATATATTCCCGGGTTAATTCCACCGCGTAAAAAGTACCGAGCATGCCGGATTTTGCTGCGGCAACCCCCACTCCCTTAAAAATAGTGTCCAACTGGGCCCGCAGGGCCGCTTCGTCCAGGGGAAACACCCGATGGGCCCAATTGTTCCCGCTGTCCATGGCGGCGATCACCGTAACCGCCGCCATACCATACAGGCCGTATTCTTCAAAGGTTTTTAAATCCGCTTCAAGCCCGGCGCCTCCCGAAGCGTCGGAACCGGCAATGGTCGCGATTTTTATCATAGCTACTCCTACCACAAGATGCTTCCCCGGATAATGGGGGTTTCCAATATACCTTATATAAGCATAAATTAAACCCGCGATCAAGTTCGGTTTACCGGGGAAATCGCTTTTCTTCCTCCGCAAGATCGAAGCCCAGGGTACCCCCGGGGTTCATGATGTTGTCCGGATCAAAGTGCCGCTTCAGGGCCCGGTAGACGGCGTATTCGTTGCGGCCGATGCTGCCCTCAAGCCAGGGGCCGAACATCTTGCCGATGCCGTGGTGGTGGCTCATGGCCGCCCCGGACTTCTGGATGGTGTCCAGAATTCCCGCGTGGAATTTCCGGTACTCCTCGGGATCGTTCATCCGGGCGATGAAGATCCAGTAGAGGTTCGCCCCCTGGGGGTAGACATGGCTCATGTGGGTCATGCAGATGGTCTTGGGGCGGCTCTTGCAGTAAGCCCGGACCTCCCGGTGGACCTTTGACATGTTGCTCCAGTTGACGGCGCATTCCATGGTGTCCATCACAAGGCCAAAGTCCTGCATGGTGTCCCGAAGGTAGGGGTCGCTGAAACGGCCCTTTTCCCAGGCCCGGCAGACTATCCCGGTGAGGCCGATGCCGCCGTGTTTCCGGGCCACCCGGCGGACGTTTTTGGCGCAGTTCCGGGAAAAACCCGCCTCGCCATTGGTAAAGCCCAGGAAAAGACACATCTCCCCGGTTTTAAAGCCCCGGATGTTGAAAAGGTGCCGCAGGGGGCTTTCGGTAACCCGGTACATGTGCATCATCACCGAGGTTTCCTCCGGGTCCGAGAGGCGGAACACCGAGGGGTAACCCGCCTCGCTCTGCATGATCTCCCGGGCCGCGGCCTGGCCCGTTTCCCAGTCCTTGAACATATAGGAGAAGCGCTTCACGGTCTTAGGCAGGTGGCGGAAGACCTTGAGGGTTACGTGGGTCAGCACCCCAAAGGCCCCTTCGCTGCCCATCATGATCTGGTCCAGGTCGGGGCCCGTGGCCTTCCGGGGATAGCGGTCGGTGTGGATGGCGCCCATGGGGGTGGCATAGTCCTGGCCCAGAACGATGTCCTGGATGCAGCCGTAGTAGGTGGAGTTCTGCCCGGCACCGTGGGTTACCACCCAGCCCCCCACCGAGGAATGCTCAAAGCTCTGGGGGAAGTGGCCCGAGGTATAGGCCCGCTTGGCACCGAATTTGACCGGGGCGTTATTCAGGGTTTCTTCCAGCTTGGGACCGCTCATCCCCGCCTCCACGGTGATGGTCTGGTCGATCTCGTTGAAGCTCACCACCTTGTTGAACCGGAGCCGCATATCCAGGGAAATCCCGCCCTTGGTGCACTCCACCCCCCGGGTTACCGAGGAACCACCGCCGTATACGTAGAGGGGGATCTTCTCCTTGGCGCAGTAGGCCACAATAGCCTCGATCTGCTCCTTGGTATCGGGGTAGAGTACCGCGTCGGGGATATTTTCGACGATCCTGTGCCGTATCCGCATGAGATCGTACATGGTCTTGCCGTAGGCCACCGAAAGCCGGGCATAGTCGTCGGTGCGGACAAAGTCCTTGCCCAGGATCTCCGCAAACCGGGCCAGCTGGGGGGCCGTAAGCTTGACGGGAATATTGAATTCTACCTTATCCAGTCCCAGATCCTCGCTATATTCCTTAAAGTCATCGTCGGAAAGGTCAAACTGCGCCTTCATCAACTGGTACAGGGATTCCCGGGGAATCTTGATATCCTCAGGTTTCCCCCACTTAAAAATAGACCGGTAAGAATCGGACGGGACCTTTCCGTGATACCACCGGGGTTCAAAATTTTTATATTTATGGGCCATGGTTACTCCTTCTCCTTTTATTGTAATACCAGGAAGGGGGAATGCAAAGGGGCGGCGGGGATCCTTTCCCTGCGGACTTGACTTCTGTTATACCCCTGGTTATACTCTATCTATGAAGACCGCTATTTCTATTGATGATGAGGTTTACCGGGCCGCAGAGCATACCGCGGCTCAGTTGGGATTAACCCGGAGTTCGTTGTATTCCCTGGCTGTAGCAGAATATATACGAAACCATAACACCGACATCCTGCTCCAACGGCTCAACGAGGTCTATGGCGGCGGGAATTCAACCCTTGATGAAGATGTTCAGGAGGCACAATTTCGGCTTTTTTCCGGGGAAGATTGGTGATTCGGGGCGAAATTTGGTGGGCGGAGCTGCCCCGGCCCAGGGGGTCAGAACCGGCAAAGCGGCGGCCGGTTCTGGTCATCCAGGGGGACACCTATAACCGGAGCGCCCTGAGTACGGTAATATGCGCGGTGATCACCTCAAACAGGGATTTGGCACAGGCGCCGCCCAACTTTCTGTTGGAAAAGGGTATCTCCGGGCTTGATAAACCATCGGTTATCAATTTTTCTCAAATTATCACCATAGATAAAGCCTTTTTCATACAGCAGGTCTCCATGCTCCCCAAAACCATCATAGAACGGATTAATGCGGGCTTAAAGCAGGTGTTGGATATTTGGTAGGTACCTTAATACCTCCTGTACCCTTTTCCGAGGGAAATCCCGAAATCTTGTACAGGCATACATATCTTCTGTCTAGATTTCATGATTCAAATAACTTCGCCCTGTTGAGCTTTTAACTTACCCAATTCTGCTTCAAAGTTATTATATAAAATATTAATGTCCTCAAATAATTTTTCAAAAGCTTCAGAATTTAATTCATTCTGATAAGGTTGAATCTCATTTTTTATCTTTTCAAACCCGTCGGAATAGGAATACAGGTTACCGTTAATGATAATAATTTTATCATAACAAAAAACGAATGATTTCTCAGTACTATCATGCACCGTGAGCAGGATAGTAGCTACCGCGTCACTGGTACTTCCTTGATATACTGATTCAATATTATATGAAACATTATCAGAAGGTTTACATATATTCGGAATTGAAGTGATAATAATATTTTCCAAAGCATTTTTAAAATTGGGATATTCCAGCGCATATTCAAAATATTTTCGGGATCCTTTTGTAAGGACAAAGAATGTCTGGCTATTTTGTTTGCTTTCATCTTGGAAAACAAGATTTAAATCTGATATATCAATTTCCGGATTAGTAATCTCAGGTGGTAATAAAAACTGATTCTTCTGAAACATATCTTCAAGAATATTATTCACCATATCATGACTAATAGACATTTCACCGGTATCAGTGAATTTACCAATTAATGAAATTTGTTCTTTAAACATCTTTCTTAGATTATTAAAGAATTCATTAAATACAGCATCATAAGAGAGGCGGACACAAACAGTATTTATTCCGGCACCCATCTGCTTGATTGGCAAAGAAGGAATACCTTCGAGCTGTTTTTCTCTCTGTTTCCAAAGAAGAGTAGATACAAGAAGACCAGGAATGCCTAACAGTAACCCTGATGCAACAATAGTGCTTGTTTTTAATTTTTTGTTTATGGAAAACATATACAATGTTTCATCAAAAATAGCCGCATTTTGTTTCATGAGCCTTTCAGCCTCATCTTTAAAAAACCCTTTCCACGCATCCCCTTTAGTATCTTTTCCTATGGTTACAATTTTTGAATACGCAAAATCCGAAAAGACATCATTAAGAAAATTATTAATTCTCATTGGAAAATTTGCATTAATTAGCGCCACTAAAAACGCGCTCCTAATTTCTTTTTCATTGTTTTTTTGCGACTCTTGCAATTGAACAACAAAATCATTACAAATACTTTTAAAATCATCCGGAATTGTGTATTTTTTCCGCAATGTCTTGTCATATTGTTCTATAAAAGAAACAAATCTTAAATAATTCCGTATAACACCATTTTTTGCCTCTTTTATAGCTACTTCTTCGAGATTGTCTATCCACGGTATAATATTAACCGGGCCAATCCTGTCTTTTAATACATCGTATTTATTTCTATCTCCTTTTTTCCAATACAACCTGCTCAATATTTTGCCGTTCAAGGAAGTATTGTAATCTTCGTTTACCAGTTTTCTAAGCAGAAATTCCGCTTTGTCATCATCATTAATCTCAATATAGTGAAAAACACAGAGTTGAAGTATGTCAAGATTATTGCCGGCCAATTCAACAGTATCATCCAACAATTTTTTCTTTTCGTCGACTTCTGTTTCCCGAGGGAGCAATGCCAAGTTTTCCAGAAAACAAGAAGCAGCAATTACATCTTCCCGCATAAAAGGGGTATATATTTTATGAAACATCTGATAATTTTCAAGAGCGGACTTTTTATAACTTTCCGCAATTTCCCGGCTTTTTGTTTCATACAAATGAGAGATCTCCTTTGCAGCGTTTCCCTTATAATACCAATACGGTGGAAAGGCTCCAAATATTTCTGATATTGAATCCAGTCTTTCATATCGGCGAAGCGGATCAGGATCCAACAATATCTCATTGTATTGGGTTATCTGTTTTTCCGTCAAACGATATTTATCAGGGAAATCATATTTTTCTGAAAGCCGCCACGCTGATTCAAAAAGTTCCCGGCGCAAGCCATTAAACTGTTCAATCGCTGAACGTTGTAATTCCCAATCCTGTTTTTCCTTTTCGATGATATATTGATTCTTATTTTTACGGTAATTCATATAACCAATGCCAACTTGAGTTGCGGCAGCTATAGCCATTGTAATAAGAGATCCCCCTGCAAAAATGACGCTTAAATTGGGTACAGCGGACCAAATAGCATTTTTCATCTTTTGCTGATATTCTTTTTCTATGAATTTCTTGTCGCCTTCCTGTATCCTGAAGAAAGTAATTGTATCAAGAATTTGCTTTAAAACCTTCAGCAAAGATTCATCTTTTATAAAGTTTTGAATGTTTAAGTTGTTTAGAATCGCATCGTATTCTTGTTCAAGAATATAAATATCACTATAATCAATGATCTGAGATATGGAAACAGTACAAAGATTGAGAGCATATGCAACTTTAAGTCTGCGTTCTTCATCTTTTCTTAACGCTTCGTCAGCAGCAATGAGTGTCTGTGTGTCGCTGATACCAACATGTGATGCTATTGCGTCAACCTTGGTTGAAAGTTCATTGAACTTCTTTCTTGATAAAAACATACTCGCCTCCTATCTTAATGACAATTCTATTTTTATCGGAACATGATCCGAAATCGATTTTCTGTGTACAATGAAATCATTTTCACAATAGACTTCCACAGAGTTAATGCGCTTTACCTCAATTTTTATATTTCTGTCTTGAAAATAACTTTCGTTATAACTACAATGATCAAAATCGTTAGCAAAAATAAATGGTTGTATACCTTGATCTATAGCTTTTTGATATGTATCCTGTGTTATTAAAGTCGTCTTTTCATTAGGACGATCATCGCCACCAAGGAATGCTTTTATAGACAAATTGTGCATTTCCTCACATTCGAGACAATATCTAAGTGGAATATTATAATCTCCCAAGATTAATGTATAAGCCGCTCTGTTGTTACCATATTTGCGATCGCTATATATTCTGTCATAAAGATCCGCTACGGCTGCATATTCCTGTAATTTCATATCTTTGAAATTATTAGGATTACAAAGATGTATATTTATTAATCGAATTTCACAGAATGGTCCATTAATGGGGGCAAAACGCCCTACGAATGGCCTTCGGACGATATGGCCCTTAACAGGTTCAAATTGTGCGCGATTATCTTTTGAACACTCTTCAAATCGCCTTGAATTCCATAGAAAGGTAAAACCCTTTGCGGAATTTTTTGATTTAATTTGATCTTCATCATCATCGGAAATATCCGGTCTACCATTTTCTTGATTAAAATCATGTATCCAATAATTGGGCAAATGTCTTTCAATTTGATTGATCGCTATTTCAGTGATCGTTTCTTGCAGAGCAACAATATCGAATTTTTCTTTCTCAATAATTTCTGCTATTTTTTCAAAATCTTTTTTTTGAGCACTGTCAGATCTTAAATTGAGATTCTGAGTATTAAACGATCCAATAATATAATCTGCCATCAGTACATCCCCCGCACCTTCTCTATCTCCTCCTTCACCATTACCGCCAGTTCCGGCGGGCCCAACACCTTTACCGTGTGGCCCTGACCGAGAACCCAGCGGAGTACCTCGGGCACCTGAGTGGTGGTAAATTTGACGTAGACCCTCCCATCCTCATACTGCCGGATCGTCTGGGTATCGTGCCACTGCCGTTCAGCGGCATAGGTACCGATCTCGTTCTCAAAAAGCAATTCAACGGCAAAGGGCGTGCGGGCGGAGGCCCATACCCCCATTTGTTTATCAAAATAAAGGTAGGGATTAAAATCTTTTGGCACTGTAAAGGGCTTATTGATGATCGCCGCTTTACGAAGACGGGAACAGGAGAAAAGCCGGATTTCATTTCTCGTATGGCAATGACCGATGAAATACCAGTTCCCCCGATGGCAGATGGCATGATAGGGATCGGCTTTCCGTTTGGTATAAGAGGTATTTTGCAGAGAGCGGTACTCGAAGGCAAGGGTTTTTCTGACCTTGAGGGCGGTAAAAACCGCCAGAAACGAGGCTGCTTCCAGGAAAACCGGCGGATCGGGGATAAAACTGATGCGGCTTCCCAATAATGAAGAATCTACTGATATGTTCTGCGGTAGGGATTGGACGATCTTTTTAATAATGTCCCGTAAATTTTGTTCAATGGGGGTCTGCCGATACTGTGCCAAAAGAGGCTCAAAAATGGCCAAAGAAAAAAGCTCGCCCTCGGTAAGCATGACACTTTTGATAAAGAAATTCGGTTCCGTGTAGTAATAGCCCCGTCTGGTATAGTCATATTCCAGAGGGGCCCGGTAGGTATCCCGGAGGAATTCTATATACCGCTGGATGGTACGGGAGCTTACCTCAAGCTTGAGCGCAAGGGTTTCGGAGTTGGGGTAAGAACCGGATCTGATGGCTTCGTCAATCAGCAGGATCCGGTATGCCTTGAGTTTCTCCTCCATTTTGGGCTGAACATCGGACATCCTGAAATGCTCCTTATCAGAGTATCAAAATTATCAATCCAACCATAAACTTACCACAACAACCCGTCACCTACCGTCGTGGTTATCTTTTTTTTAATTTTTACCGATTTTAAAAAATCGATCTTTAATTTAACCGGAAAAATCACTTTATACTATCCCCATATAACAAAAAATGTCAAGGCACAATGGAAAATTCCCCTCCCTGATGAAAATCCAAATTGTCTATTCTGACTAAAAGGGGGAAATTTTCGTTCCTTATTGGCCCTGGTATATATCATCCATCAAATTACCGCTTATTTCCCCGCCGCTTTGGGTAAATCTAGCCGAGACTCCTGGTCGAGCACAGCTCCCGTCTACACTTCCATCCATTTTTTTAATCTCTTCCGGGGAGGCCACAAACACGCCGCCGCCTTTATTGGCCATGTTGGCTTTTATGGCGCCTCCCCGCATATCAACGTCGGCATCGGCAATACATATTCCACCACCCCAGGCGGCAGCTTGGGGTAAGTCCAGTGTGACCGCCTCGCCATTTATTAAGACAGTATGTTCTTTTTCACACTGAGGTATAACGTCTGTACCAACGATATTTGCGGAGATAATCGCATTTCCTTCGAGGATAAAATTACCGATAATATCCAATATAAATCCTTTCCCTATGTATACGCCGCCGCCGTATTCACGGGCCATGTTTCCGCATAGTACCGCATTTCCCGTTATCAGTCCGTTTCCTCCATACATATAAATACCGCCACCCCGGTCTTTTTCTGCAATATTGCCGGATATGATTCCGGAAGAAACGGTCAAATGAACCGATTCAGTTTTTTGGCGGCAAGATACTTCTATCCCCCCGCCCGAATAGAAAGCAGTATTACCGATGATAACTCCGCCTGACATTTCCAATGAAGGAACTGGTAAATCATCACGTTGATGCTGAATATATACTCCCCCTCCAAACCATTGTGCCCTGTTACCGCTTATGATGCCGTTCATGAATTTACCTGATCCCCCATCAATATATAAGCCTCCGCCAAATCCTGCGGTATTGCTAAGGATTCTTCCACCGGTCATTTCAAAATATCCTTCGTGACTAACCGTAACACCGCCGCCGGCATGGTCTGCCT
This sequence comes from Treponema sp. TIM-1, assembly GCF_046533115.1. Taxonomy (NCBI): domain Bacteria; kingdom Pseudomonadati; phylum Spirochaetota; class Spirochaetia; order Treponematales; family Treponemataceae; genus Treponema; species Treponema sp. TIM-1. The sequence continues at coordinate 37,196 of NZ_JAJQRC010000020.1, read as the reverse complement.
TGTTTGTTGTGATGATTCCTCCTCTCATGTAGAAGGAGCCATAGACATCACCAATATAGACGCCGCCACCGCCAAACTCAGTAGATTTGTTTTCAGATATCACTCCATCAACTAGTTCAAATTGTCCCATATTATAAACCAATACGCCTCCCCCATTATACTGAGCATGGTTACGGATAATAGAAGCGCCTATATTTTTATCGTAACTCATCATCTTGAGGACGCCCTTTTTGTCGACAGCGATTCCTCCACCTTTCTTCGCGTAATTGTCCATGACCCTCGTTTCTTTTCCCAGGATAAGAGACCCTCCCTCAAGTAATATGCCTCCGCCATCCGATGCGTCCATATTTCCGTCTGAAATTGTTATGTATAGTAATCGAATATGGGAATTCCCGGTTATTTTAAGCACCCTTTTATGGGTCTGCTTGGCCGATAATCCGGTATCGCCCCATGATATGGTCCGACGAAAAGCAGAACATACATAGCCGCTTATGGTAATACATTCGGGACCTGAGTTCTTTATGATAAAAACACTCTCCGGATCTCCGGCTTTTTCGGATTCATCGGTTAATATATCAAGGATGGTAATGCGTTTGATACCGGTTTTCGCGGCCTCAACAGCCTTTGACAGGGTCTTGAAGGCCGTGTCTTTTGAACGGCCGTCAGAACAGTCATTCCCGTCTGATTTAATATAATACGAAGGAAGCAATTCGGGGAAAAATTCACCATCGCTATTGGCCTCAATAAATTCATCCATCGTTACTATATCGGGAAGAGGAGTCCAGGGGGGGTCAACAATAGCAAAACACTCCCATGGAATTCTTTTTGATAGTTTTTTTCTTTCTTCTTTTTCACGTTTTTTTAGTAATGCCTCTTTTTCTTCCCTGGTTTTGCAAATAATTGGATTCGGAATTGTTATGATCATACTATTATCTCCCATAATATTAACTGTTTCTATTGAACCGCAGGTCCGTACAGACCCGATTTAAACCCGGATCAGTGGTTTTACCATACCACTATGAGTATGTCATATACTGTCGTTGTGAAAAAAAACTGTAAATTCTTTAAATTTTTTTAACCCGACACTTATTGTCGTTAACCCATGCTACATTTTTATCAAATTAAACTTTATACAAAGGAGCTATCATGTCAGGACACAGCAAATGGGCTAAAATAAAACGGGCAAAGGGCGCTGTTGATGCCAAACGGGGTCAGATGCACTCCAAGCTGACCAGAGAAATTAACATCGCAGCTCATATAGGGGGCGGAGATATTGAGGCAAATCCCCGGCTGCGGGCTGCGGTTCTAAAAGCCCGGGGCTTTAATATGTCCAGGGATACTATCGACAACGCCATCAAAAAGGGGGTGGGAGAACTGAAGGATGGTAATTATGAGGAACTGATATACGAAGCCTATGCCCCCGGAGGAATTGCGGTTTTTATTGAGGTTTTAACGGATAATAAAAATCGTACGGTCTCAAATATCCGCAACATCTTGACCAAAGCGGGAGGTCAGCTTGCCGTTTCAGGTTCCGTCGCATGGCTATTTAAACGACAGGGGTTTATTGTTCTGGACGGTAAAGAATACACCGAAGACATGATCACGGAACTTGCTATTGAAGGCGGTGCCGAGGATGTGAGCCTAACAGAGGAACTTATTGAGATTACTACCGCTCCGGACGATTTTGAGACGGTATTACAAGTCATCAAAGATCGGGAATTCCGAACATTGAGTGCCGAAATTGAAATGGTTCCTGAGACGGAGATTTCCCTTGATCAAGACGCTACAATCAGGGTAATAAAATTGCTTGACCGGCTTGAGGAAAACGATGATGTTCAGAACGTTTATTCCAATCTGGCCTATAACTTAAACCCGGATAGAAATTATGAGTGAAAATCTGAATTATTTTCAGCACCACGACAGTCTTTGTCGTAATCCTGTGTTACCTTTATTTTAGTTTCTATTATTTTAATTGAAGGAGGCCGTTATGGCTGCAGAAGCGTTTAGAATCAAGATTTTGGCAGGTGGAAAAGAGCTCAATCTTTGGTCAAGCCTTTTGGAAAACGTGTTGAAACTTCCCGGAGCAAAGGTAGATCGTCTTGGTTTTCTTGAAAAGGAATTCAGCAAACATTGTAATCTTGAAACCATGAGACAGATTAAAGAGCTTGGAACCGGCAAGGCAAAAGTTGAGGAAGCGGTAATGGATAAAGTCTCCGCCAAAGTGATTACCGATCAGACCGTTTCGGCAACTACCCTGTCCTTTGTTTCGGGACTCCCCGGAGGGCTGGCAATGTTGGGGACCATACCAGTTGATCTTGCCCAGTATTATTACAACTTAGTAGTTACCGCACAAAAGCTCGCCTATATTTACGGATGGCCCGATTTGGAAGGAGAAGAGCCGGATGGTTTACTTTCCATGTTGACGGTATTTATTGGAATCATGACCGGTACCATCACCGCAAATCGGGAACTCACATCCCTCTCAAAAGAATTGGAAGGAGAACTTGTCAAGAGACTTTCCTGTGTTACCCTTGCCAAGGTAGGGATACTGCTATTGGCAAAACATACGGCAGGCATCTTGGGAGCAAAACTGTTTTGGCAGGGATACACCGGATTGGCGGCTAAAACAGTCCCCCTCATTGGTGGTTTCGTTTCCGGAGGTATAACCCTCATGACATTTCTTCCGATGGCAAATACCTGTAAAAACCAACTGCGAAAAATAATCATCCACTAGCGGAGAAAGGGGGCTCGGGATATACTCGGCCCCCCCTTCGTTCCCCAAGGGGCGTTATTACTCCTTCCTACCCCCTGCCTATAATCTCCCCAATCCGCTCATACAGGGGGGAGAGCCTGTCAAAAACCTTTGAGAAGACCTCCCGGTAAAGCGCCTCGTATATTTCATGCTCCTGGGGGTTGGGTATGAATTCATCCTGGATATGGACCATGGCTTTGATGCCCTCCTCGTAGGAAGAAAAAACCCCCTGGGCAACAAAGGCGGCAAGGGAAGATCCGATGCCGGTGACCTCGTGGGTTTGGGTACGGTACAAGGGGAGTCCGAACATGGTGGCGGTAATACGGCAGATTTCACTGCTTTGACTGCCGCCCCCGGCCGCATACAGTTCTTTTATCTTGAGTTTTCCCCGTTTTTCCATACCCCGCAGGCCGTCCATAAGGGCGAAGTTGATCCCTTCGATAATAGCCCGGTACACATGGATCCGGGTATGGACATCGGAAAAGCCGATAATCGCCCCCTTGGCAAAGGGCATGTCGATCCCCGGAGTAAAATAGGGCTGCATAACAAGACCGTCACAGCCGGCTTTGACTTCGCACAGACGCCGGTTCAGCAGCTGTTCCGCGGGGATCCCCTGGCTTTGGGCTTCGACCACCTCCTTGGCGGCGAATTCCCGCTTAAACCAGGACAAAAGCCAATACCCCCGGAAAATTTCTATTTCCGGGTTGTAGCAGCCCGGGACCACGGCGGCGTAGGGGGGCATATAGGGCAGGGGTTCCAGGTACTGCCTGGTAAAAAGCTGCACCGTGGCGGTGGTACCGAAGCTGAGGGCCGCCTTTTCCTCCGAAATGCAGGAGAGTCCCAGGGTCTCGCAGCCCTTGTCGCTGCCCGTGGCAATCAGGGGCAGGCCAGGGGGAATACCGGTTTCTTCCGCGGTTTTATGGGTAATAGTCCCCATCACCGTACCGGGTTCCACGAGGTCAAAGAGCTTATTTTCCCTGATTCCAAAGATGTGCCACCGCATATCCGACGGCTTCATCCAGGTACGGGTCCGCGGCTCAAAGGGGATATGCCCGATAATACTTGCGGAAGAATCCACGAGGTTACCGCAGAATTTATAGTTGAACCAGGTGGAGATAAACACGAATTTGTCGGTCCGCTCCCAAATTTCCTTTTCGTTTTGGGCGATCCAGTTGCCGGCGCTGTTCCGGCGCTGTAAGGCCACCCCTTCGTACATCCCCGCCATTTTAATGATGAGTTCCCACCATACCGGCAAGGGGCTTAGATCCAGCGCTTTCCGGCCATCAAGCCAGAGGATCACGTCCCGCAGGGGATTATTATCCCGGTCCAGGCAGAGGCAACTATCCCGAATGGTGGAGCAGGTGACGGCGATCACATCCTGCCAGAGGGACCCCGCTTGTTCCTTGAGGGAACGGCTGACTTCGCAGAGACTGTCCCAATAAAAATAAGGCCGCTGTTCCGCCCATCCCGGCTGTTTTGAATAATAGGGCGTCTCGTAAATTTTCTGGGCCTTGTGGAGTATTACGCCCTGGGGATTTACCAACAAAGCCCGAATGCTTTGGGTTCCCACGTCAAAGGTCAATATCAATGGTTCCGACATATTCCCCTCTCTTTTAACACGATCAAACGTAAGAAGGGGGAGCGCCGCCTCGTTTCACGGGTTTCCCGCCACCCCCACTTCGGGATATATGAAGCCGCAATTTGTTGATCGTGCATTTTTAAGCCTGTCCGTAATCCGGTATAAAGTCAAGGGCATGGTACAAACAGTTTCCGAGCAACTTCCGATCACCTCCGATGATGCGGCGTCTTGAGCGGCCTGCTTATGCCCCGGACTTCAGCAGGTCGCTGGTTACGATGACGTCCCTCCCCAGGCCCAGTACGTTTTCCGCCGCCACCGCGCCTATCCCCAAAGGCTCCGTAATGGTGATGGTATTGAGGAAGGCCATCACCTCCCGGATCTTTTCCTTGGGGATCTCCCCCTGGGTACGGACCGGCAATACCGGCGCCTGGGGAAAAATAGTACGGACCGTGGTGGTCAAGGTCCTGGTGGGATGGGTAATTTCAGCCTCCGCAAAGGCCAGTCCCCGTTTGCATTGGTTCCCGGTAATTTTGAGGCCCTCCGCCTGTTTTTCCACCGTTAGGCGGCATCCATTGGGGCATACGATACAGGTTAACACCCTTTTTTCATCCCGATTCATGGTTCCTCCAGGGTAAACTGGATCCGGTCCCCCGGATCAAGGTCCAGGTTCTCCAGGGGCAGCAGGATCCGCTCCATCTCCGGGGGCCGGAGTTGGGAATAGTTCCGGCGAAAAAATTCCCGGCCCTTGGCCCGGACCCGCAGGAGGGTCCTGCCCCGCTCTTCCCGGGAACGGAAAAATACCGGTATCTCCCGTTCCGTATAATCCATATCCAAGCGCTGGGGGCTTAGACAGAGAAAGGTTTCATCCGTGGTGAGTTCCGCGAAATTCCCCGCCGCCCCCCGGTCAAGGCCGATCGCCGTGGTCCGCTCCGCGGTCAGCGCCGCGTAGTATCCGGCGGCGATCCCGCTTTCGGATACGTAATCCACCAGGTCATTCACCTGCAGGGCGTTGCCGCAGCTAAAAACACCGGAGATCATGGTCATATAGCGCTGGTCACAGAGGGGACCCTTGGTGGCCGGATGGATCCATACCCCCAGGCTTTCGGCAAGCTCATTTTCCGGGATAAGCCCCACGGAAAGGACCAGGCCGTCGCAGGTTATCCGTTCTCCGGTGCCGGGAATCGGCCGCATGCCCTCGTCCACCCGGCTTATCTCTACCGCCTCCAGCCGATCCCTGCCGAAAACCCTGGTAACGGTATGGCCGGTTAGCAGGGGAATAGCAAAGTCCTCAAGGCACTGGGCGATATTCCGGGAAAGCCCCGAGGGGCTCTGTTTCGCCTCATAGACCCCCAGAACCTCCGCCCCTTCCAGGGTAAGGCGCCGGGCCATGATGAGGCCGATATCCCCGGACCCCAGGATCACGCAGCGCCGGACCGGAAGCTGCCCCAGGATGTTGGTGTAGTACTGGGCCTGCCCGGCGGTGAAGATCCCTGCGGGCCTGGTCCCGTGGATGTTCACCTGCCGGGGGGTCCGTTCCCGGCAGCCCGTGGAAAGAACCAGGGTTTTGGTTTGCAGGGTATCGACTCCCCCCCGGCTCACCAGGGTCAAGGCAAACCCCCCGGCCTGTTTCCGTATTTTTGAGGCAAAACTGAGGAGCCGTACCGTAACCCCGGTGTTTCCCAGGGTTTCCAGGTACCGGTGGGCATATTCGGGGCCGCTTAATTTTTCCCCAAACCGGATAAGTCCGAAGCCGTCGTGGATACACTGTTTCAGGATACCCCCCAGCCGGCCTTCCCGTTCCACCAGCAGCACCCGGGCCCCGGCTTGGTCTGCGGCAATGGCGGCGGCCAGCCCCGCGGGGCCCCCGCCGATAACGGTCACGTCGTAGTCATGGGGCGGCGCTCCTCCGGAAAACCCCTCATCCGTCATTTTCTTCATCCTCCCCGCCTTTTTTTGTGGGGCCCCACAGCACCCCGGACCCGGGACCGTCCTTGGTCACCGCTTCCAGGGGGATACCCTTTTCCCCGGCGATGAGTTTGAGGACCAGGGGGCCGCAGAAGCCGCCCTGACAACGGCCCCCCCCGGGACGGACCCGCCGCCTGACCCCGTCCAGGGTGTCGCAGGGTATGGGACGGCGCAGACTGTCCAGGATCTCCCCCTTACTTACCTCCTCACAACGGCAGAGGATGATCCCATAATCAGGATTCTCTTTAATCAAGGCCCGCCGCTCTTCCGTTTCCATCAGGGCGGTATGGGGAATGGGCTGGCGGAGGGGGTTGAAATGGGGGTTCTCCTCCACCGGCCGGCCCGAAGCCTCCAGCAGTTCCTTGACGAACCGGGTAATGTCCAGGGCAATGGCCGGGGCTGCGGTCAGCCCCGGAGACTGGATCCCCGCGGCATGAACCAGGTTGACGGTTCGGTTCCCTTTACATACCACAAAGTCCTCTTCGTAGGTGGGGGCCCGGACCCCGGTAAAATAGGTGATGATCTGAGCCGGGGTGAGGCCGGAGCTTGTCTGCTTAAATTTGGCAAAGGTAGCCTCGATGGACTCGGCGTGGGTGGCAAAGTTCTCCTTCTCAAAGGTTTCCACCGCGTCGGGCCCCACCAGGAGGTTCCCGTGGACGGTTCGGACGATGCCGCCGCCCTTGGTATGGGCGTTCAGGGAGGAGATCCCGATTTTGCTGGCAATGGTCCGGACCAAAACCGGAGTTACCTTTTTATCCAGGATGGCATTGGTCCCCCGCCGGGGGTGGATCGAATAAAACCGGTCCCCGGCCATGGCGGCGATATCCTCGGCAAATACCCCGGCGGCATTCACCACCACCCGGGGATAAACCGTACCCCGGTTGGTTTTTACCCGGGTGATCCGCCCCCCTTCGACGGTCATCCCCAACACCGCCGTATCCAGGCTCAGGGCGGCCCCGTTTTGGACCGCGTTTTCCCCATAGGCGATGGTCAGCCCGTAGGGACAAACAATACCGGCGGAGGGGAAAAAGAGGGCCGTGACCAGATCTTCCCGTAGCCCCGGTTCCTTTAGGTGGAGCTCCTCTTTACCGATTACCCGGACCCCGGACAAACCCAGCCACTTCCAGTAGAGCAGGGAAAGGTAGAGGAAAGGCGTGAACCAGGGCTTGCTGAAACAGAGGTATTGGCCGGTACGTTCAAAATCAACCCCCAATTCCCGGGTAATATGATCGTACATCCGGTTTCCAAGACGGTTATAGTGATGCTTCCGGCTCCCCTTCCTGAGATCTATCCCGGGATGGACCATCCCGTCATTACGGCTGGAGGCATGTTTGGCCACATCGTGTTCTTTATCGATCAGGAGGATCTTCAAATTATACCGGGTCAGCTCCCGGGCTATGGCGCAGCCGGAAATCCCCGCCCCGATGACCAGCACGTCGGGGCTTTCCCCCTCCAAAGCGGTATCCTGTAACGCCGGGAGGCGCATGGGGGGAATCTCGGCGCCCAAAAACCGGATGTTGTTCACCAGGCCCCGGTATCGCGGCTTTTTGAACAGTCCCGGTTTTGCCGCCCCCAGGGCCCCGGCCCGCACCAGGTCGGTCCAGTTTTCAAGCTCCCCCTCAAGCACCAGGCACCGGTCATCTTCCCGGGCCCGCACCCTCCCCCCGAATTCCTTTTGGAGCTTCCTATTTATGTGGTCTACATATCCCATATTTCAAATATATCATAAAAAAATCGTTGGGGGGCAATTTTTAAAATCCCGCCGCCCCCCATTTAGGGAATCGGCACTTCCTCGACGGGGAGTTCGTCTTCTTCCGGCGAGCGGGGTTCGGGGGTGGTATGGAAAACTTCTACAAAAGGAAGATCATTGAGCATTTTTGGTACCGAGAGAATATACATATCGTCCCGGATGGGCAGCCGAAACTCCTGCTCCACCGGCGGAGTGCCGTCACTGAATTCGATGCTGATCCGGTGCCGGGTACCGACCACGGCAAAACGGTCCCGATCCCCCCGGAAAAATTCCAGGCCCTTTCCCCCGTCCACCGAAACCGTGATAAGATCCGGCGCACGGAGCCCCTCTTGGGTGTTGCGGTTGTCCACCAGGAGGGTGTGGCCCCGGTAAAGGACAAAAAGCAGGACCCCCAGCCCTATCCAAAGGAGGACCAGGACGGCGCGGATACAGGTTCTGCGGTCTTTTTGCGTCATAGGTCCTCCGTTCCGCCCCGCAGGCTTGCCCGGGCAAGGTCGGCGTTGGCCCGCTTGCGCCAGGCGTGAATGACCAGGGCCAGGGCGATAACCCCGTAGCTGAAGGCATCCCGGAAGTATTCACCGATCATCGCCGAACCGAAGAGGTTGGCCCCGGCGCGGGGAACCACGATGTACATCAAATGGAGGAGTACCGTCCCGATAAATACATTGGGGATGGTGGCCTTGCTCACCGACGCACCCCCGACCAGGATCGCCGCGGCGGCGAAAAACCCGGTCTGCTTGTGGGCGTTGTAGGTTGCCATGTTTCCCATATTCTGCAGGAAGATAAGCTGCCCCAAACTCGCGAGGATGGTGGAGATAACAATGGCGATTATCCGGGTCCGGTCCACGGGGATCCCCGACGCGTGGGCCACCCCCTGGTCCTGGCCAACCGCCCGCATATCCTGGCCCAGTTTGGTCCGCCTGAACCAGATGATAAAGAGACAGAGGATCCCGATGATGAGGTAATTGGCCATGGGAAGGATGACGGTTCCTCCGGGCAGGGAAAGCCGCAGGGGGAGGAGCCGATCCAGGGACTGCCGTACCGAGTCCAGGGTGAGGGTGTTCCGTATCCCGTAACCCCGGGAAAGGGTGATGTTAAGGGAATGAACCGGAATCACCGAGCCCATGAGGTAGAGGACCACAAACTGGTAGAAGCCGTCCATAAAAAAGCCGAGGATATAGCCGGTAACCATTTCCCTGCCCCGGGCGCGGTTGAGGATCTCCCCGGCGGCCCAGCCGAGCAGCGCGGCGATGGGGACGGCGATAAGCGAAGCGAAGATCAGCCCCGGAATGCCGACGATGTTCCAGTCCACCGCGAAGATCAGGCCGATCTGCCCCGCCATAGCCCCCAGAACCATGCCGAAGTTGATGCCCATCCCCGCCATAATGGGGAGGATCAGGCTGAAGACCAAAAAACAGTTTCTGCCGATCCGGGTAAGGATCTCCTGGGCAATGGAAACCGGGGACAACCCCGAAATCGGCGTCGCCGCGGCGCTTATAACCAGGAAAATAAAAACCACCGCGTTGTCCGCCAAAAAATTCCAGGTATTAAACCGTTTCATTTGCTCACCTTCGTCTTCCTGGTCAGGGCGTAGATGATCATCCCGTTGGAGATGAGGATCCGGATCACCTCGGACATATCGGTTTTAAGGATGCTGTTGATCACCGAAGGGGTCATGGCGAGGATGCTCTGAAAAAGAAAAGTCCCCACGATCACGTTGACTATCGAGGCTTTATTGACCGATGCCCCCCCCAGCAGGACCGCCGCCACCGCAGGAAAGGCCATGTATATCGGGGCCTGATAGACCTGAATAAAGCCGAAACTCTGCTGGTACATGAGGATCCCCACCGCGCCGTACACGGTGGACACGATCACGCTGGTAAGGCGCATCCGGTTCGCGGAAACCCCGCCGGCGCGGGCGAAATCGGGGTTGGACCCCACCGCGGTAAGGGCGGTTCCGGTACGGCTCCGCATAAAAAGCCACATGATAAAGGCCATAAGGCTAAAAAAGAGGATAGTCCCGGTGGGAAATTCAAAATAGGGACCGATTTTAATCACCAAAAAATGGTTAAGTACCCGGGACCAGTACCCGTCCAGGGTGATGGTGGTCCGCAGCCCCTGTCCGGTATACCCCCAAACCATGGTGGGATTGGTGTACGGCAGGACAAGCCACATGATGGCCATAAAGGTAACCACCGAAAACCCCACATACATGGCGATGGTCATCTCCTCCCCCTTTACCTTGTTGAGGAGGAGGCCGTAGAGCCACCCGAAGATCAGGGCAAAGGGAAGGCTGAGGGTTATGGCGCCGAAAAAACCCGCGGCCCCGGTAAGCCCAAATTGCATCGCCAGGGTTGAACCCAACAACCCCGCCACTATCCCCACGGGAAGGCCGAAATTGAGACCCGCCCCGGCCTGCATCATGGGGACCAGGGCCAGAACCATGACCCCGTTTTGGCCGAAGCGGACAAACACGTTCATCAGGGAGCTATCCACCCGGACCCCGACAAAGGGGGCGGTAATAAAGAGGATCACCACAAAAAAGAAGATGATAAGCCGGGGCCACCCAAATTCGGCGATGAATTCTCCCAGGCGGCCGGCGTGGGCTTGGTCCCTCAGTTCCGGCGTCATAGTTCCTCCTGCGGATTTTCGCCGGAAACCCCCGCCATGCGGAGCCCGAATTCCGTGGCCGGTGCATCGGGGCGGAGGATGCCGGTGATACGGCCTTCGGCGACAATGGCGATCCGGCCGCAGATAGAGCGGAGCTCCTCAAGTTCGCTGGAAACCATCACAATGGTGGTTCCCTGCTCCCGGTTGTAACGCCGCAGCGTATCAAGGACTATCTTTTTGGCCCCCACGTCAATGCCCCGGGTCGGTTCCGAGACAAAAAGCAAGCGCGGATCCAGGGCAAAGGCCTTGGAAAGGCAGACTTTTTGCTGGTTCCCCCCGGAGAGTTCCTTGGCGGGCTGTTTGGGGCCGGTACACTTTATCTCAAGCCGCTGGATGTACTCCTCGGCGAGACGCCGCATGGCCTTCTCATCCCGAAGTTTAAAGAGACCGCCGAAATAGGATTTAAGGTAGGCCCCCTTGATCTGCATGACCCCAAAGGCGATGTTCCAGTCGAGGCTTTCATCCAGAAGAAGCCCCACCCCCCGGCGATCCTCCGAGACAAAGGCCATCCCCGCATCCAGGGCGGCCCGGGGATTCCCCATGACCACCGGCTTTCCTTCCAGAAACACCCGGCCTCCGGCGGCATACAAGCCCATGATACCGTTGGGAATTCCCAACTTGCCTTGGCCGGCCAATCCCCCGATGCCGAAGATTTCCCCTTGCTTTACCGAAAAAGAGACGTTTCGGACCGTCTCCCCCGGCATATCCACCCAAAGCCCCTCAACCCGAAGGGCTTCCTCCCCCTGGTCTTCCACCGGCAGGGCCGCCTCCGCCGGAATACCCGCCGGCCGCCGGCCTTCCGGGGCCCCCTTTCCCATATCCCGGCCGACCATCCAGAAGGCGAGGTCCGCCACGGTAAGGTTCTGGTTGGGGACATCCTTGATCACGTTTCCGTCCCGCAGGACCACCACCCGGTGGGCGATTTCGATAATTTCCCGGAGCCGGTGGGATATGAAGATCACGGCGATCCCCTCCCCGGCCAGGACCTTGATCGCCTTGAGGAGGATCTCCGCCTCGCTCTCGGCCAGAACCGCCGTAGGTTCGTCCAGCACGAGGAGTTTTACCTTATCCCGGTTAATCTCCCGGGCAATCTCGGTGAACTGTTTGTGCCCCACCGGCATCTCCGAGGCCGGGGTATCGGGGTCTATCTTTACCCCCAGCTTACCGATAGCCGCCCCCGCCCGTTGGATCATCAGATCCCGGCGCAGGGTGGAAAGCCGTTCCCCAAATATTTCCGCCGCTCCATTATGACGGAGGGGCTCACGGTTGAGGAGGATATTCTCGGCGGCGCTAAAACCCGGTAAAAGCGAAAATTCCTGATGGACCATGCCGATTCCCGCGTCCAGGGCGTCAAAAGGACTTTTAAAGGCGGCAACGTTCCCCTCCAGGTAAACCCGGCCCCCGTATCCTCCGGTATCGGAAATCACCGGCATGCCGAAAAGGATATGCATCAGGGTAGTCTTTCCCGCGCCGTTTTCTCCCACCAAACCGAGGATCTCTCCCCGGCCGATGGAAAAATTCACGTCCGAGAGGACCGTTGTGCCATAAAATTCCTTGGAAACATTTTCCAGCCGCAGCAGGGGCCCGTCATGTTCCATCGCGGTGGTTAATTTCCGCCCTGAAATTTGATGCTGTAGTACTTCTCGGGAACCGTCTGTTCGGTGGTGGGGAGGTAACCTTTCCCCATGATGTAGGTGTCCATATAGATCAGAATTTGGTTCCGCGCCCGTACCCCGGTATTGGCATCCACATAGTAACCACCGTTCCACTTGGCGCCGGGGGTAAATTCGCCCAGGGCTGAGTAGAGATCGCTCAGGCTGTCCGCCTGGGCCTGACCGTCAAGGATCCGTCTGGCGAATTCGCCCAGACCGGCGCTGACCGTAAAGCCATAGGAGAAGGCCCAGGTACCGAATTTTCCGGTACCGCCCTGGGCGACCACCGCTTCCTCAACCTTCTTGAGGATCGCGGGGAAATTCCCGGCTTCGGCGGAAAGGTCGATCCCCAGCGCGCCGGGGTACCCCATAAGGGGAGAGGGAAGATCCGCTTCCACAAACATCCCGCCATAGGTCAGAAGCTGTTTAAGCAGGGGTTCGGTATGGGCGTCGTTGGTGCAGAAGAAAACCGAATTCGTCCCGTAGGTGTTTATCCATTGGGGGGTCTGTTCCAGGATATACTGCTGGGCGCCGGCCACTCCCACGTCGGAGGTGGGATCAGGGGCGGTAACAAACACGAATTTAAGGCCCAGGTCGTTACAGGCTGCCTCGAATATCTGCCGGCGGAGCCCCAAAGACTCATAGGACATATGCCGAGGGAAGGAGATGTGGACAAAGGTATCCGCACCGAGCTGTTTCGCCGCCCAGATGATCGTGTAACCCCGGGAAATAAAGTCCGCGCTGACGGCCAGATCCGCCGCCTGCTGGATTACCAGGGGGTCTTCGTGGGATTCCCCGGCGAACAGGAGTATGTCGGGCCGTTTCTCCCGGACCCGTTTGAAAGCCTCGGCGGTACCGGGGACACCCTGATTGACGACGATCGCCTTCAACAGGGGATCGTCGGCCAGGGTGGTAATTTGGTTGATGGTTACTTCCTGCTGATCCATAAAGTTATCCGGGTAGGTAACATGCTGGATTATGCCGCCATCGGCAACCCTGCCGTAGCGGCTGATCAGTTCCTCCGCGCCCCGCAGGTCATCTTCGGATTGGGAAACCGTGCCGGTCACCACACCGATATGGTAGGCGCTCTGGGCCGCCTCGGGCTCCGCCTCACCCTGCGACGCGGGCTGCTGCTTGCTGCATCCGGCAAGGATCAGCGCGCCGCAGAGCAGCGCGGTTAAAGCGACTAAACTTAGCTTTTTCATGGTATTCTCCTTAAATTAAAACCCTTTCAGGTCTTTATTTGAAACATAATATCCACCGGATCTTCTATAATTCCGGTTTCCGGCAATCATTTTAAGAAAATTTCACCTCCCAGTTTCCCCCGAACCGTAACATCTTGTCAAGGGGGGATTGTTTAATGATTTTTTCGGCCAAAAATGGGGGTAAAACTATATCTGCGTCGCAATAAAATTTAACCACGAATCTTACGAACAGGAAGATATTTCAAAATTCCCCTTTTTCGCCTTCGTGGTTAAAACTTCTGCTTCGTTATTTTTCCTTTATCTCGGGTAATTTAGTCTCAGCCCTTAGCGCCCCGCCGCGGCCTTAAAGGCGGTCCATATCCGGGTATGTTCCTCGTCCGCTTCGGCGCTGATGCTTCCTATCATCTCCATATCGGTATTAAACCCTTCCGGCAGGGTAAGAAATTCCTTAAATTCCTTACTGATGTAGGGGTCGGAGGCGGAATAGGTACTGTAATACCCCAGGTATTCAAAGCACTGGGCCCCCCGTTGGGCATCCAGGATGTAGTTGAGGAAGGCGTAGGCCGCGTCGGGGTTTGGGGCTTTGCTGGGGATAAAGCCCGCCATGATGCCGAAACCGATTCCCTCCTTGGGGAACACCACCTCTAGATCGGGGTTCTCCATTTTTGCCATGGTTACCTGGGAGGTGTACATTACCGCCGCGGAGATTTCCCCCGCGAGGAGTTCATTCTCGAGGCTATCGTCCCGGATAAGCCGGATATTCGGGGCCAGGGTGAGGAGCCGCTCGCCGGCGGATCGGATGGTTCCAATATCCCCAGTATTATAACTTTGGCCCAGCACCTTAAGGGCCAGGCCGTTGATGACCCGGTAATTTTCAATGAGCCCCACGCTGTCCGCCAGGGCGGGGTTCCAAAGATCCGCATAACCGGAGATAGGGATGTTCACCCGGGCGGGATCGTATACGATGGTCTGGACCCCGGCGCCGTAGGGTACGGTATACTCGTCGGCGGGGTCGTAGAACTGCTTCTGATAGATGGGATTGATGTTTCGATAGTTCGAAAGGCGGCTTTTATCGAGTTTTTGCACCAAGCCCCGGGCAATCGCGGTTTCGATGATGTAGTCGTCGGCGATCACCAGGTCGTAGTCCCCGCCCCCTGCGGCCTCCAGCCGGGTGAGCATGGTCTCATCGTAATCAAAATTGACATAATTGATGGTTATGCCGGTCTCCGCCTCAAAGCCGTCCAGGATCTCCTGGGGGAACATCGCGTCCCAGGTAAACAGGGTCAGCTGCTTTTTGGCGGTACTCTTGGCCTTGGAACCTCCGGCGCTTACGGCAAGGGGGAAGAGCAGGGCAGCGGCGAGGGCAATCAAAAGGAATCTGTTTTTCATGTGATATCTCCTATGTTTTTTTTATGCTGCGGTCGCTGGTAAGGGACCGGGCTACAAGGGCTGAACAGGTAGCCAGGACCACGGTAGCGGCAAACAGCAGGGTACACAAAGCATTGGTTTTGGGGGTAACCCCGGTTTTTATCTGGGAATAAATTTTTATCGGCAGGGTGTTGGTATGCACCCCGGTAACAAAGACGCTGATGATCACGTCGTCAAAACTCATGGCAAAGGAAATGAGCATCCCCGAAACAATGGCGGGCAGTACCAGGGGCAGGGTAATATCGTAAAAGGCCCGCGTCTCACCGGCCCCCAGGTCTTTGGCGGCCTCCACATAACTTTTATCCATGCCCACGATCCGGGCTTTCACCAGAAGATAGGTATAGGGAACGCAGATGGCGGTATGGGCGATGACCAGGGTGACCATCCCGAAGGGCAGGGCGAGGAGGGAAAAAAAGGCGAGAAACACCATGCCCAGGATGATTTCGGGAACCATGATAGGAAGGATCGAAAGGTACTCCATCACCTTGGCCCCCGGGGGCAGGATCCGCGACATCCCCGCCGCGGCCAGGGTACCGATGATGGCGGCGGCAAAACTGCTGAGCAGGCCCAAAACCACACTGTTCCGCAGGGCCTGGAACATGGACCGGTCCCTGAAAAGTTCCTGATACCACCGGAGGGAAAACCCGTCCCATACAGAACTCAGGCGGCTGGCATTAAAGGAATAAACAATGACCAGCAGAATGGGAACATACATCAGGATCAGGATCAAGAGGAGGTAAAAATCGGAGAAGCGCCGGCGTTTTTTCATACCAGCCCCTCCAGATCCCCGGACCGGGTAAGCCGGCGGTATAAATAGAGGAAAAGGCTGGTCATCGCCATCAGGACCACGCTTAAGGCGGCGGCGAAGGGCCAGTCGTGGGCCTTCATCAGCTGTTCCTGGATCAGGTTCCCCACCAGCACCACCTTGTTTCCCCCCAGGATGTCGGCGACAAAATAGAGGCCCATGGAGGGGATAAAGGTCAGAACTATCCCGGAAAAAAGCCCCGGCATGGTGAGGGGAAAACTGACCGTATAAAAGGCCTGTATCGGGGAGGCCCCCAGGTTCCGGGCGGCTTCTACCAGGCTCCAGTCCAACTTTTCCGCGCTGGTATACACCGAATAGATCATAAAGGGAGAGAGGGCATAGACCATGCCGGTTACCACCGCGGGGTAGGTGTAGAGCAATTTTAAGGGCTCCCCGGTAAGCCCCAGGGACAATAGGACGGAGTCCAATACCCCGTTGGCCCGGAATACGATGATCCATCCGTATAGGCGCATCAAAGAACTGGTCCAAAAGGGGATAATGAGGAGGAGCATGAGCCGGTTCCGCCATTTTCCACCCAGACGGGCCATAAAATAACCGAAGGGGTAGCCGATGAGGATCACCAGGAAGGTACTGAGCAGGGCCAGCTTAGTGGACTGCACAAAGGTTTCCAGGTAGACCGGTTCAAAGATCCGCCGGTAATTCCGCAGGGTAACTACCGAAGCCACCCCCCAGGCGCCGGAACGGGACATAAAACTCAACATCAGCATATAGATCAAGGGTCCCAGGACAAACACCAGGGTGAACAGGTACAGGGGCAATACCGCGGACAACTCGACCCGGGTAAGCCGCTGCCGGGACAGGGCCGGTTTTTTAAAGACCTTACCCATGGGGGATCTCCGCATCCACCACCACCGCCCTATCCGGAGGCCAGCCCACCCGCACGGCCTGTCCAATCTTCAGTTGGGAGTCGATACCGTGTCTGCTGGCCGTAACCTCCCCCCCGCCCCGGAGGGCCGCGGTGATCCGGAGCTGGCCGCCGGCAAAACTTTTCCCGGTGATCCGTGCCTCAAGCCCCGCAAGTCCGCCCTCCTCCGCCGGCTGCAGATCCAGGTATTCGCTGCGGACCGCCACCGCGATCCCCTGCCCGTCAGCCGGGCCCCCTGAGGAAACCGCAACCCCCCCCCGGCCCGCGGGGTGTTCAAAGGTGAGGATCTCTTTTCCGGCCCCTCCGGGCCGCCGGGAGACCAGGGTTCCGGTTAATATATTGGCGTTTCCCACAAACCGGGCAACAAAACTCGTTTTAGGATAGTCGTAGACCTCCGCGGCGGAACCGATCTGTTCAAAAAGGCCGCTCCGCATCACCGCGATCCGGTCCGACATGTCCAGGGCCTCTTCCTGATCATGGGTTATATAGATGAAGGTAATTCCCAACTGCTTTTGAAGCCCCTTTAATTCCACCTGCATCTGGCGGCGGAGCTGCAGATCCAGGGCGCCCAGGGGTTCATCCAGGAGCAGCACCTTGGGCCGGTTCACCAGCGCCCGGGCCACGGCAACCCGCTGGCGCTGCCCGCCGGAAAGCTCATGGGGCATCCGCCGCTCATATCCGGAAAGCTGCACCAGTTCCAGGGCGTCCCCCACGGCCTTTTTTATTTCCCCCCGGGGCCGCCGCTTCAACCTGAGGCTGTAGGAAATATTCATTTCCACATTCATGTGGGGAAAGAGGGCATAGTTTTGAAAAACCATATTCACGTCCCGCTTGTTCGGCTCCCGATCGGTCACATCCTCTCCCGCGAGGAACACCCGGCCCCGGTCGGCTTGTTCAAGTCCCGCGATGATCCTGAGGGTGGTGGTTTTACCGCACCCCGAAGACCCCAACAGGGTGATGAATTCGCCGGCATTTACGAAAAGGTCAAGCCCCCGCAGTACTTCCACCTCGCCGAATCGCTTCTCAATTCCTTCCAAGCGTAATAATTCCTGAGCGATCATCGCCCCCTTTCACCCAAACCTAACGCCGGGTATTCTCATAAATAATACGTATTTAGTAGGTTTTTATCAATAAGCCATTTTCAAACCAACCGCGTTTTGGGATTGCCCCCATACAAAAAATCCACCAAAAAAGTGTAAGCGGAGTAAGTATGAATGTCAATATAGGTAGAGGCCGGATGAAAACCGGGTAATGCTTAGTTTCAACCAAAGAAAGGAAAACCCACGAATCACACGAGCAAAAGAAAATTTTTACCTTTTTCCATAAAAATTTAACTTTACGGCGTAAGAAAGAGGGGCATACAATATTCCAACGGTCCGGAAAGGATCGAAAAACGACGGAGGAAAGGATATGAAAAAGATTGTGTTGATTCTTGCGGTGCTGTTCGCGGCTTCCGCGCTAGTATTCGCCGCTGGCGGCGGCCAGCAGTCAGGGGGGCAATCCGGGGGAGCCCAGGCCGGCGCCAAGGTCCAGATCGCCCTGCTTATGCGTAATATGGATGAGCAATTCCTCAAGGACTATTCCGAAAGCATACGGAAACTGGCCGCGGAAAAAGGGGTGGACCTCAATGTGCAGGATGCCCGGAGCGATGGCGCCACCCAGCTTACCCAGCTTCAGACCCTGCTCAACCAGGGGTATAAGTATTTTGTCATCATCCCCTGTGTTTCGGAGCTTTCCGAGCAGATGAACCAGCTTATCGCCGAACGGGGCGGGGCTGCGGCGTATTCCAATATCCAGCCCACGGTGGATGCCCTGAAGGTAGGGAAGAACTTCTTCTATGCCTCTTCCCCGGAATTCGTGGGAGGCCGGTACCAGGGGGAGATCATCGCCGATTACTTTGACAAGCATCCCGATAAGGCTCCGGGGAAGGCCCTCAACATGATCCTCATCCTGGGACAACTGGGCCATCCCGCCCAGATCAACCGGGAAGCGGGCCTTCTGGCGGCGCTTAAAACCCGGGGATACACCGTCAATGTCGTGGCCCGGGATACGGCCAACTGGACCCCGGATCAGTCCCAGCAGAAAATGGACGCCTGGATCGGCGCTTACCGCGGCCGCTTCAATGTGGTCGCCGCCCAGAACGACGGTATGGCCCTGGGGGCGGTGGAATCCCTCGTCCAGAACGGCCTTACCAAAAGCGACGCCAGCGACGGCACGATCCTGACCGTTCCGGTCCTGGGGATTGACGCCACCGGCGAAGCCCTGAACTCCATGAAGGAGAATCGGCTCTACGCCACGGTGCTCCAGGATGCGGTGGGCCAGTCCGCGGCGGCCTTTGACGTGATCTACCAGATCGCCACCGGCACCTACCGGGCCGGTAATGCCGCCGGGGGAACCCCCGCGGCAACCGCGCCGATTGACGAAGCCCCGGCCAACGATGCCGCCGTCATTCAGCAGTGCTATCTGGTCCCCTTTGTGCCGGTAACCAAGGATTCGGATTATTACAAGGCGAATGCCCCCCGGTAAGGGTGAAGCCGGAGCTGTCCGGAAGGTTTGAAAAGCTTGGCCGGGCAGCCCGTAAACCATGGATACTCAAGGCTGTCCGAAGGGAAGAATCCTTTGGGCAGCTTGACTATTTGTTGGTTTTAGTGGAGATATGATATATATGGAAGGATCAGCCCATATCATTGAAATGCTGGGGGTCACCAAACAGTTCCCCGGGGTACTTGCCTTGGATAAGGTGGATTTTCGGGTTTCGCCGGGGACGGTCCATGCCCTCATGGGGGAGAACGGCGCGGGGAAATCCACCCTGATGAAGTGCCTTTTCGGCATATACAAGATGGACGCGGGAAAGATCATTCTGGGGGGCCGGGAATGTCATTTTAACAGCGCCGCCGATGCCATGGATGCGGGGGTCTCCATGATCCACCAGGAACTTTCCAATGTTCCGGAACGTTCGGTGGCCCAGAACATCTGGCTCGGCAGGGAGCCGGTGAACCAATTCCACCTCATCAACCACAAAAAGATGTTCCAGGATACCAAGGTCCTGCTGGAATCGTTGAATTTTAAATTTAACCCCGCGGCGCCCATGAAAAGCCTCTCTATCAGCCAGCAGCAGGGCTGCGAAATCGCCAAGGCGGTTTCCTACAATGCCCAGGTGGTGGTAATGGACGAGCCTACCAGCTCCCTTACCGAAAATGAGGTGGCCCATCTCTTTGAAATTATCCGGGATCTCCGTTCCAAGGGGGTCGCGATCATTTATATTTCCCACAAAATGGAAGAGATCTTCCAGATTGCCGATTTAGTGACGGTCATGCGGGATGGACGGGTGATAGGCACCTATCCGGTCCAGGACCTTACCGGAGATAAACTCATCTCCCTCATGGTGGGCCGGGACACCACCCACCGGTTTCCCCCGGTGGAATCGGTTATCGGGGAGGTATGTCTGGAGGTTAAAAACCTTACCGCCCTTAACCCCCGGTCTTTTAAGGACATCAGTTTTGAGCTGCGCAAGGGGGAGATCCTGGGCATCGGGGGCCTGGTGGGGGCCCAACGGACGGAACTGGTGGAGGCCATCTTCGGTATCCGGGACATTTCCAGCGGCGAAGTGCGGGTTAACGGGGAACCGATTAAGCGAATCACCCCCCAGGCGGCGATCCGTTCCGGTATCGGGCTCGTCACCGAAGACCGGCGTAGTTCCGGGATCTTCCCCCTGCTGGACGTTACCACCAATACCACCATCGCTTCCCTGGGGAATTACCAAAACAAAATCGGTTTGCTGAATCACAAGGTCCTTACCGATGTGGCGGTGAAACAGAACCAGATGCTTAAAACCAAGACCCCCTCCATGGCTACCCTGGTCCAGAACCTCTCCGGGGGGAATCAGCAAAAGGTTATCCTCAGCCGCTGGCTCATCACCCTGCCGGAGATCCTGATCCTGGACGAACCCACCCGGGGTATTGACGTGGGGGCAAAGTTTGAAATGTATACCATCATGAGCGATTTGGCGAAACAGGGGAAGGCGATTATTATGGTGTCCAGCGAGATGCCCGAGCTTATCGGCATGAGCCACCGGGTCCTGGTACTCTGCGCCGGTCGCCTGACAGGTACCTTGATAAAAGAGGAAGCAACCCAGGAAGCGATCATGCGATACGCGACCCAATTCGCGTAAACGGCGGCGGGACTTCCGTCTTAAAGAATATAGGGACTTTTGCGTAAGGGAGAAAAGCATGAAAGATTTTAAACAGTATTTAAGTAAGTATACCACCTTGTTTACCTTTGTGTTTTTGGTTTTTCTTTTGGCGATCCTCACCCGGGGACAGGCCCTGAACTGGGCTTCGATCAAAACCCTGATAATCGCCGAAGCGGTTCGGGCTTTCGCTTCCCTGGGGGTGGGGATGATCATCATCACCAAGGGAATAGACCTTTCCATCGGGTATGTGGTATGTTTGTGCGCCTCGGTGGCCGCTTCCTTTGCCCAGATCCCTACCTACGAGTCGGCCCTGTACTACGGTCATTCCTTTCCCCTGGTGGTTCCCATTGTCGCCGGTATCTTGGCCGGGGGGCTTTTCGGTCTCTTTAACGGGGTCCTGGTGGCTTACGGCAAACTCCCCCCTTTCATCGCGACTTTGGGGACCATGTCCATAGCCCGGGGGATCCAGCTGATCTATACCAAGGCCGCCATAGTCGGTTCCCTGAATAACGGTTTCAAAAATCTGGCCCAGAAGTCCATCGGGCCTACGGTGTTTTCGATCCCCTACCTGGGTATTTATGTACTACTCATCACCGTGGTGATTTGGGTTTTCCTGAAACATACCAAACAGGGGACCAATTTTTACGCCATCGGGGGCAATGCCCAGGCGGCCCGGGTATCGGGGATCAATGTGGAACGGGAACTGATGTGTGTCTACTTATACGCGGGCCTGCTCTACGGGATCGCCGGGGTACTCCAGGCGGGCCGGCTGGGGCTGGCCAATGCCCTTACCGCCAACGGTATGGAACTGGACGCCATTGCGGCAGTCACCGTGGGAGGGGTTTCCCAAAGCGGCGGGGTGGGTACCGTGGGAGGGATGATCATCGGGGTCTTTACCATGGGTCTTATCAACTACGGGATGAGTTTTTTGTCCATCGATTCCTATTATCAGCTCCTGGTCAAAGGGGCGATCATCATTGTGGCGGTCTTCTTTGATATGAAAAAATACGCAAGACGGGCATAGGACCCGCGCAGAAATAACATGACATAACATGACCAATCGGTCATGTTATGTCATGTTATTTCCTAATTGCATAAGCAATTAGAATAAAATGCATGGCATTTTATTCTCGCGCGGGTCCTAAGGGGATGCCCCCGGGGGCAACCCTTACTTTTTGGTAGGGAGCGCCCGGGCGGATCTTGCGTCCACCGTATTGAGGATGGCGCTGAGTTTTTCCTTTTCGATAAGGTCGATGAGCCGGGCTTCGGTGTACCGTTTCGCCTCATCGGAAAAAGTCCCCACCGCCATACAAATGCCCTTGCCGGCCTTTACTTCCTTTAGGTGGGAGTGGAAATCCCGGACTATCAGTTCCCCGATGGATCCCTGGGTCCTGATAAACCGGAACATGACCACATCCGACCATTTTGGGGTGTCCACTTCGGCCAGAATGTCCGCCCATTCGTTTTTATTCACCGAAATATTGGTGATTTTTATCTTGGCCCGGGTATAGTAGGTCATAACAATTTTCCGGCAGAGGGCGACAAAATCCGCGGAAGGGGCCATAAGGAAGATCTGGAGATTTTGGTTGGCGTTGAGCTCCTGATATTTTCCGATTAACACGGACACGTCCCGGTAGGCAGGATTTTCAGCCTGGATATCCTTGAGGTGGCCCAGGGCTTTACCGATTTCCTGCTGCTTTAAATAGGCGGTGGCCGCCCGGTATTTTAACTCAATCAGTATGTCGGGTTTGATATTTTGATGCCGTAACCCTATCTCAAAATCCTGGATCGCCTTTTCGTACTGATGCTGATTCATGTTGATGGTACCGGAGAAAAGGCACGCATTGGGTCCCATCACGGGATCCGGCCGGAGGTGGCCGAAGATCCGCAGGGCTTGTTCGGTTTGATTGACCTCGAAATAACATTCGGCCAGGGTGTAGAGGGATTCCTTGTCTTCCGGGGCAATGTCTATGGCTTTGCGGATAAAGCTCATGGCCTCTTTGTATTTTTTGATTTTAAAGAGGGAGTGCCCCAGGCACCGGAGGGTCGGGGCGTGTTCGGGGTCCTGGGTGCGGGCCTGCTGGAGGAGCTGGATCGCCCGTTCATAGTTTTTCCGCTGGAATTCCAAATTTCCCAGGTTATAGTTCACTTCAAAATTATCCGACTTTAGGCTCCGGGCGGTGGAAAATCCCTTATAGGCTTCATTGGTAAAGCCCAGTTTCATGGCGGCGGTGGCATACCGCAGGTTTACCTCGAATTCATTGATGGTCGGGGAAGAACCGGCCATTTCCACGAGGGCCAGATAGTTCGTGTAGGCCTTATCCCAGGCTTCTTCCTGATAATAAAGATCCCCCAGGGCCAGGAGCCCTTCGGGATCCCGAGGGTTCTGGCTGAGCCGCTTGTTGGCGTTTTTTAATATGGCATCCCTGCCTTTTGCCCGTTTTCCGCCCCTCCCACCACCTTTGGAACGGCCCAGGAACGTTATCATGATAATAACGATTACCGTAAGAAAAATAACGGCCGCAAGGATTGGAATCATACTCATAGAGACATTATCGGATAAGTTTTCATAATGCTCAAGGGTCCAACAGGAGAACCGGGAGGGTTTTTTTATAATAGGGGGACTTGGTGTAATAATCCCCATTGACAAACTAAAAGCACTGATCTAAAATCTTATAATATCTATGGATATACTATGATTTATACAAGGAGAAGTATCGTATGAACGCAAAAAGACTATTCCCCATTCGGATGTTTTCGGTCTTCCTGTTTGTTTTGGCGGTATGGGCCGGTCCGGCGCTTTTCGCGGGCGGCAGACGGGATGCGGCGGCGGCAAGTCCGGAGCAGGCGATTATCCGCATAGGTTCCCTCTATGAACCGGGTAACCTTTCGAATGTTGACGCCGGAGGCCAGGGCATTACCGAGGCTTTTAACGGAAATGTCTATGAGGGCCTCTTCCGGCTGACCGATGGGGGAACGGTAGAAAATCTCCTCGCCGCGGGTTACACCAAAAGCAGCGACAGTCTTACCTACACCATAACCCTGCGGGAGGGGGTTAAATTCCATTCCGGCAAGGCCCTTACTTCGGCGGACGTAAAGACCAGTTTTGAGCGGGTCATCGCCGAAACTTCCCTGGCCGCCCGGAAGTCCAGTTACCGGGTAATAAAGAGTATAGATACCCCGGATGCCAAAACCGTGGTCTTTACCCTGAACAGCCCCTCCATCTCCTTTCCGTACACCCTGTCCTATGTGTGGATAGTGAATGCCGACGGCAGGGACCTCAAGACTACCGAAGACGGGACGGGACCTTACGTGCTGGATACCTGGATCCGGGGCAGCTCCCTGAGTCTTAAAAAATGGGATGGGTACTGGGGACCGGCCGCGAAAAACGCCGGGGTGGTATTCAATTACTTTACCGATGCCAGCGCCCTGAACAACGCTCTCCTCAGCGGGCAGATTGATATTATTACCGCCGTCCAAAGTCCCGACGCCATTTCCCAGTTTGAAAACAATGCCGGTTTCGTAATAAACAACGGGGCCTCCACAACCAAGGAGCTTTTAGCGTTCAATGACCGGGTAAAACCCTTTGACCAGGTCCTGGTCCGCAAGGCCATCTACTCCGCCATCGACCGGCAGAAACTGCTCAGTTCCATCTGGGGCAAATACGGTTCCCTGATCGGCTCCATGGTACCCCCCACCGATCCCTGGTACGACCCGGCCCTGGTCAACGCCAATCCCTATGACCCGGCCCTGGCAAAATCCTCCCTTGCCCAGGCGGGTTATCCCAACGGTATTTCCTTCACCCTGGATACCCCTACCTATGATCCCCATCCGCTGGTGGCTGAATTCGTAAAAAGCGAACTCGCCAAGATCGGCGTCGAGGTAACCATCAATCCCATATCCGCCGACGAATGGTATACCAAGGTTTTTCGGGACAGGAATTTTACCGCCACCCTCCAGGAACACGTAAATGACCGGGATGTGGTATGGTACGGAAATCCCGATTTCTACTGGGGGTATAATAATCCCCAGGTAACGGAACTGGTAAACCAGGCCGAACAGTCCGCCACCGCCGATGAACAAACCCGCAGGCTTCTGGAAGTAAACCGGATCATAGCCAACGAGGCGGCCAGTATCTGGCTCTACCTCTATCCCCAGATCGTCATCGCATCCTCCGGGTTATCCGGGTATCCGTTAAACGGGCTTAATTCCCAGTTCTATGTCTATAATATTGTAAAGAGATGAGCCGGCCGCAAAATTCCCTGGTCCGGCAGGACCATACATTTGAAGCAGGTTCATAATTTGGGCGACGGGGTCCGCTTCGGTAGACCCCGTTATGAGCTCCCCGTATAATACTCCCATGGGCACCTATCTGGTTCACCGTGTTTTTATTCTGTTGGTCTCGTTCATTGCCGCCCTGCTGGTGATATTTATCCTCCTCAGGCTGCTTCCTGGAGATCCCGCCAATGCCCTGCTGCCCCCCGATGCGTCGCCGGAACAAGTCGCGGCGGCCAGGGCGAAGGTGGGGTCCGACCTCCCCCTGACGCATCAGCTGGCGGCGTGGTTTTCCGGGGTTTTCCGGGGGGACTTTGGCGAATCCTTCATATCCGGCATTCCGGTGGCCCCCGAAGTATTCGCCCGTTTGCGGGTCACCGTCCCCCTCACCCTTATTTCCTTTGTCATTTCCGTTTTTGTGGCCGGTGTTATCGGATTCATCGCGGCCTATAAAAACGGCAGATGGTATGCCGTGATTCTGACGGCCGGTACCCAAATCGGCATAGCCATTCCCATATTCTGGGTGGGGATCCTCTTTGTCTGGATTTTTGCCCTGCATCTGCACATCCTGCCTTCCGGGGGATGGCCGGCGGAGGGCTGGAGAAACGCGGGCCATGCCCTTCGGGCCCTGGTACTGCCCACGGCGACCATTGTATTCATGATGAGCGCCACCTTGGCCAGGTATATCAGGGCCGGTGTACTTAACGTGCTGGATTCCGGCTATATCCGTACCTCCCGTTCCCTTGGTTTTTCCCTGGTTTCGTCTTTTGTGTTCCACGGTATCAGAAACGCCGCTGTTCCGGTAGTTTCCATTATGGGGATAGAACTTTCCTCGACCCTCCTTGGGGCCGTAATGGTGGAAAATATCTTTTCCCTCCCCGGACTTGGCTCAATGCTGACCAAGGCAATAGCCCAGCATGATTATCCTTCCATCCAGGGCATACTCCTGACCACCACCTTCCTGGTCCTCATGATCGGCTTTATCGCCGATGTAATTCAGCGTATCCTGGATCCCCGGCTTAGAATCCCCCGGGATGGAGCGTGATATGGTCAGGAAGAAGACACCGGTACGGCTCTCCGTCGCCGTGGTGCTCCTGGTTATAACCTTTACCGCCGCCTTGATCTCGGTTTTCTGGACCCCCTACCGTCTGGAGGATACCTCCGGGGGGCGCCTTGAAGGTCCCGGCGCCGCCCACCTCTTTGGTACGGACCGTCTTGGCCGGGATCTCGCGAGCTACGTGATGGCCGGTACCAGGATCGCCTATATGGTCGGTATAAGCGCCACCCTGATAGCCGCGATCCTGGGGATCACCGCCGGTCTCCTCGCGGCCTGGCTCCCCCCATGGGCCGATAACGCCGCTTCTTCCTTTTTCGACCTCCTTATCGCCTTTCCCACCCTCCTTTTGGCCATGCTTTTAGGGGCAACCCAGGGGAGGAGTACCGGGACGGCGGTTATTTCCATCGGCATCGCCTGTTCGGCGATCATTGCCCGGCTTACCCGGATCCTCGCAAAACAGATCATGTCCAAGCAGTTTTTTGTGAGCGCCAGGACATCGGGAACGGGAAACCTGGCCATCACCTTTATCCATATATTACCCAATATATGGCAGGTGCTGTCGGTGAATATCGCGGTGGTATTCGGCGTATCCATTCTGGCGGAAGCAAGCCTCTCCTACCTGGGCCTGGGGGTTCCCCCGCCTAACGCTTCCCTGGGGAGGCTCATGCAGGAAGCCCAAGGGACGGTGCTGACCGCCCCCCTGGGAGCGGTACTGCCCGGGCTGGTCATCGTAATGATAGTAAGTGGGGTAAACCTTCTTGCCGATGCGGTCCGTGACAAACTGGACTCCGGGGGAGGCATAGGTCAGTGAAGGATAAACCCAACCCTCCGGCATTGCTTAACGTGAAGGGCCTCGGGGCGTACCTGGTGGATTCGGGGAAACCCCTTCTTCAGGATCTCAACTTCAGTGTCGGGGAGGGGGAACTTGTGGGTATTCTGGGACAATCCGGCTCCGGAAAATCCCTCACTTCCCTGGCAGTAACCGGGCTTTTGCCCGGGGCCATACGGGCGGAGGGGAGCGTCATCCTGGCGGGACATGAAATCATCGGCGCCGGCGAAGGGGCGCTCAACCTGATCCGGGGCAGGGATGTTTCCCTGGTATTCCAGGAACCGGCGGCAGCCCTGGATCCCCTGATGAAGATAGAACGGCAGCTGGCCCTGCCCCTCAAAAAGCATTCGTCTTTGCGGGGGGCGGAACTCCGGGAACGGGTATATTCCCTTCTGGAAGAGGTGAAGCTCACGGAGATCCGTCGTATAGCCGGATCGCTGCCCTTCGAGATTTCAGGGGGGCAGAAGCAGCGCGTTGCCCTGGCCCTGGCGCTTGCCGCTTCCCCCAGACTGCTCATTGCCGATGAACCCACCAGCTCAGCCGACGCCCAGATTCAGAAACAACTCATCGAACTCATACAAGAAACCGCGAGAGCCCGGGGAATGGCGGTCCTCTTTATTTCCCATGATATCGCGGCGGTACGGAAAATCGCCGAGCGGATCCTGGTAATGAAGGATGGGCGTATAGTCGAAACCGGGGACACCGAACATATCATCAAGCATCCCCATCATGAGTACACCGGGCTTCTCCTCCGCGCTGCGCGGGAGTTGGACCTGGCCCTGAAAAAGGAGGGACCGCCATGAGCGCCGGGAATCGGGAAGTCCCGAGGGGCGGGAAAAAAATTTTCGAGCTTTCGGAGGTCTGCTTTGGATACAAAGAAAAGGAGGTCCTGAAAAACATCAGCCTTGACATTGCGGAAGGGGAAAGCCTTGGAATAGTGGGGGAATCGGGGAGCGGCAAAACCACCCTGCTTTTCCTGCTCCTCCGCCTGGCGAGGGCCCGCAAAGGAACCCTTCTTTTTTACGGACAGTCCCTGGCGGAGATGACCGGAAAGGGTTTGCGGAATTTTAGGACCAGGGTGCAGCCTGTTTTCCAGGACCCCTTTCTTTCGTTGGACCCGGCCCAGAAAGTTGCAGGCATTATCGGTGAACCCCTGGTTTCCCTCGGGTTGACCAAGACCAAAGACGAGAAAAAAGAAAGGATCCTCCGGGCCCTGGAAAAAGTAGGGCTTGGGGCAGATAGTATGAACCGGCGTCCCGCGGAATTTTCGGGGGGGCAGCGCCAGCGTATCGCCATAGCCCGGGCCCTGGTTACCAATCCCGAAGTTCTCATTGCCGATGAGGCGGTCAGCGCCCTGGACATTATCACCAAGGTCGAAATCCTCACCTTACTGCATGCGCTTAAGGAGGGGGGAAATTTTACCCTGATTTTCGTATCCCACGATCTCCCGGCGGTGGCGGATATTTCGGAGCGGATTGTGGTGTTTAACCGGGGGGAGATCATCGAAGACGCTCCATCCCGCCGGATTCTCCGCGCCCCCAGCCATCCCCGTACCAGGCTGCTGGTGGAATCGGGCCTTACCCTGGATGGGAACCGGTAAGGCGTACCAGGGTTGTTCCGGCCGCGGTAACGCTCTTGAATATAAACCGCTAAAAGGGGGATACTGCCTTTTGACCTTGTGGGGTGGGGAATTCCGGAACCGTATCCTCAGCATAATTGGGTGATTGTTTATGGATTATGACTGTATTGTAATAGGCGGAGGACACGCCGGCATCGAAGCATCCCTGGCAGCGGCCCGGCTTGGTTGTTCCACCATCCTCATCACCCAAAACCCTGACCGGATCGGGGCCCTCTCCTGCAACCCCGCGGTGGGGGGCCTTTCCAAGGGGAACCTGGTCCGGGAGGTGGACGCCCTGGGGGGGGAGATGGGGAAGCTCATCGACGCCGTCATGATCCAGTTCCGCATCCTCAACCGTTCCCGGGGCCCTGCGGTTCAGGCCCCCCGGGCCCAGGCGGATAAACAGGCCTATCAGGCCGCGGCCCGCCAAGCCGTGGAAAACCAGAGGGGGCTTTGTGTTTACATGGACACCGTGAGCGACCTCCTGATAGGGGAGGGCCGGGTTCTGGGGGTGGTGACCCTGCGGGGACATCGTATCCAGGGACGGACGGTGATCCTGGCGGCGGGGACATTTATGGAAGGTAAAATCTTTATCGGTGAATATGACGCCCGGGAGGGACGGCTGGGGGAAGAAGCGGCCCTGGGCCTGGGGACAAACCTCAGACGCCGGGGCTTTCCCCTGGGGCGGCTCAAAACCGGGACCCCTGCCCGGATCGCCGGGGATTCCATCGATTATTCCCGGATGGAACGGCAGGAGGGTGAAATTCCCGTCCCCTTTTCTTTTGATGTTGCGCCGGGGGCTGTTCCGGATCGGCCCTCGGTTCCCTGCTGGATCACCTATACCACCCCCAAAACCCATGAAATAATCCGGCAAAATATCCACCGTTCCCCCCTATATGGCGGCAAAATCCACGGAGTTGGTCCCCGGTACTGTCCTTCCATTGAGGATAAGGTGGTCCGTTTTCCCGAGCGGGATCGGCATCACCTTTTTATCGAACCCGAAGGGCTCGCCGTCAATGAGATGTATATGAACGGCGCTTCCAGTTCCCTCCCCGAGGACGTACAGGAAGCCTTTATCCACAGTATCCCCGGTCTGGAGGAGGCCCGGATAGTCCGGCCCGCCTATGCGGTGGAATACGATTATCTGGATCCGTTGGACCTCTATCCGACCCTGGAATCCAAACGGGTGGCGGGTTTTTTTGTGGCGGGCCAGACCAACGGCAGCTCCGGTTACGAGGAAGCGGCGGCCCAGGGCATCATGGCGGGGATCAACGCGGCGCTGAAGCTGCGGGGCGAACCGCCCCTGGTGCTGGGCCGGGCCGAGGCCTATATCGGGGTCCTGGTGGATGACCTCACCACAGTGGGGACCAGGGAACCCTATCGGATGTTCACCAGCCGGGCGGAACACCGGCTCATGTTGCGCCACGATACGGCGGACACCCGGCTTAGTCCCCGGGGCCGGGCCCTAGGACTGGTGGATGATCGGCGCTGGGAGCGGTTTCAAAAAAAGAAAGCGGCCCTGGAGGTGATTACGGAACTGCTCCGCAGCCGGAAGGTTCCCGGCCCGGCGGAACAAAAAGACGGGCCAGAGGCCCTCCGTTCCCATGCCGGGGACAGCCTGGAACGGGCCCTGACGGCTTCCGGGATAAGCCCCGAAGACCTCTTTCCCTATGTCCCGGAACTGGCGGACTATCCCCGGGAGTGGCTGGACCGGGCGGCGCTGGATATCAAATACGCCGGATATATCGAAAAAGAAAGCAGGACCGTTGCCCGGAACGCCAAGATGGAAACCATCAAACTCGATCCCGCCTTTGATTACCGGGCTGTCCCCGGCCTGTCCGCGGAATCCAAGGAAAAACTCGCCCAAGTCCGTCCCCTTACCCTGGGACAGGCCGCCCGAATCCCCGGGGTACGCCAGGGGGATATCGCCCTGTTAATGGTACTGACAAAAAAATAAGCGGCTTTTGCCGTTTTTGGTAAAAATTCGACCTAAAATTAATCCAAGATAATTGACAGTCGTAGTATTACGTCTTATAATTTAATTCGATAGACCGATAAAATGAAGGAGACTATGGAGATTACCGTGATCCTCATCGGGCTCCGGGGACTCATCGTCCGGATTTAGTTTTTCGTGGATTTTCCCTGCCTGCAGATTCGGCAGGTCTATAAGGAGGCGGCATGGAGCCGAAATTATCGTCCGATGTACTGCGGGGCCATACGGATACCATTGTCCTCAATATACTCCATAAGGGCGATGCCTATGGCTTTGAGATCTACAATACGATTCTGGAGCGTACCGGGGAACAATACGAACTTAAAGAAACCACCCTCTATTCCAGCTACAAACGGCTGGAGCAGGAAGGATGCATCACCTCCTATTGGGGGGATGAAACCCAGGGGGCCCGGCGCAGATACTACCGGCTCACCGATAAGGGCCGGGAACAGTACCGGCAAAACATCCTGGACTGGGAGTTTACCCGGAAGATATTAGACAAACTGTTAGGAGCGGAATAATGGATACCAAGGATTTTGTGGATCACCTGTTTTCGGAATATGAAGAAACCCTAGAGCTCCGGGACTTTAAGGCAATATGGATCTTCGCGGCGGGTCTTTTTATCCTGTTGGGGTTCATTATTGGGTTTAAATTTTCCTGGCTGGTCTTTATCTTTGCCGTCGCCGTTCAACTGGCGGCCCAAAGCATGATGACGAAGCCCAGATCTTAAAACAAGAGGAGTTTTGTATGACCAAGATGCTGTTAAAAATCCGCAAAGCAGGGGTGATCCTGTTTTTGGTAATGGCCGGGGCCTGGACGGGATACGCGGCGGAGGACCTTCCCCTGGTGAACACCCAAACCATGGGCCTGGGCGGGATAGATACCCTTTCCATAAGCTACGGAAGCGGTGAGGTGATCCTCCGGGAAAGCGAAACCGGCGATCTGATTATCAAAGAATATATGAAAATAGACCGGCCCCGGTACTATATGAATATCTCCCGGTCCGGCGGGACCATAACGGTCAGACAGGGCCGGCGGCCCTGGTTTGATTGGCGTTGGGAGGCCCGGGCGGAAATCTACCTTCCCAACTCGTTCCGGGAAAATATCCGGATCTCCAATGCCAGCGGGAACTTCCGGGCGGAAATGGACCTGGTGGATTATAAGACCATCGACATCAACGTCGGTTCCGGTTCGGTATCCTTTAACCGCCTCTCCGCGGAGACCCTTTCGGTCCGGGTTTCAAGCGGCGATTTGGATATCAGGAACGCCGAGGGTAATTCCTTTATCAGCCTTTCCAGCGGGAGGCTGCAGATCGGCGGGCTCTCCGGTTCGGATCACCGGCTAAAAACCTCCAGCGGCCGGATGAGGATCGACACCCTGCAGGGTACCAGCGTTATTGAGTTAAGCAGCGGCTCCCTTTCGATTGAAAATTTTTCCGGTGAGGGCAGTTTTGGCCTGAGTTCGGGGAGCGCCACCATCACTATGGAAGAACTTACCGGGGACCTCCGGCTCCGGCTCTCCAGTGGGCATATTATTTTGAACATCCCCCGGGATATCTCCTTTAACCTGGACGCGGTTACCAACAGCGGCAGTATACAGGTAGCCGGGGACGAGCCGGCGCAGGTATCGGGAAACAGCACCATCCTCCGGCCCTTTGGCCCCTCCCCGGAGCGGACCATATATGCCCGGACCAGTTCGGGAAACGTGACCATCAATCGGAGATAGTGACCTTATAACGATTAAAAGATCTGATTTTAACCGCAAAGGCGCAGAAGGCGAATAAGTAAAGATACAAGAAGGGAAAAAATGAGCTATTCCGTCCCTTTTGCGCCTTATTCTTATTTATCAGCAACAAATACTATTTTCGGAGCAGGGAGGATTCGGCATCCGGTCGCTTGCATCCTTGCAAGCTCCCTCCTGTCCGTCTACGCACTTTCCGGCGCGTCCTGCGCCGGCCATATAGGTCAAGGCTAACGCCTTGGCATTTGTCGAGAAGCGCTCCGTTTCGAATCCCCCGTTTGTGGGGTTATACTGACCGTTAATTCATCAAAAACATCTATCATCAACGAATCCCCCGTTTGTGGGGTTATACTGACCGTTAATTCATCAAAAACATCTATCATCAACAAATACCATTTTCGGAGCAGGGGGGATTCGAACCCCCGGTACCCTTTCGGGGTACAACTCCTTAGCAGGGAGCCCGATTCGACCGCTCTCGCACCGCTCCAAGAGTTAAATATATTTAGGAGGTTACCCTCCAAAAAACCACTGTCAGGCCAATATTGGCCGGTCCCATTTCGAATCCCCCACTTTTGGGGCTATATAAAGCCTTTATCGGAGCAGGGGGGATTCGGCATCCGGTCGCTTGCGTCCCTGCAAGCTCCCTCCTGCCCGTCTACGTACTTTCCGGCGCGTCCTGGCACCAGCCCTATTGGTCAAGGCTAACGCCTTGGCGTTTATTGAGAAGCGCTCCGTTTCGAATCCCCCACTTTTGGGGCTATATAAAGCCTTTATCGGAGCAGGGGGGATTCGGCATCCGGTCGCTTGCGTCCCTGCAAGCTCCCTCCTGCCCGTCTACGCGCTTTCCGGCGCGTCCTGCGCCGACCCTATTGGTCAAGGCTAACGCCTTGGCATTTGTCGAGAAGCGCTCCGTTTCGAATCCCCCACTTTTGGGGCTATATAAAACCTTTATCGGAGCAGGGGGGATTCGGCATCCGGTCGCTTGCGTCCTGCAAGCTCCCTTCTGCCCATCTATGCGCTTCCGGCGCGTCCTGCGCCGGCCGTATTGGTCAAGGCTTACGCCTTGGCATTTATCGAGAAGCGTTCCGTTTCGAATCCCCACTTTTTTGGCTATATAAAGCCATACGGAGCAGGGGGGATTCGAACCCCCGGTACCTTACGGCACAACGGTTTTCAAGACCGCCTCCTTCAACCACTCGGACACCGCTCCAAAATGGTCTTTTATATTATCCGAAAAAGAAATCAATGTCAAGCCACCGCATTGCCTCATAATTATTCTAGTCGAAAAAGGGGTCCTGCCTCAAAAGTAAAATTCTAACCCAAAATGATCTAAGTCGTTATATTACAAAAAATTATACAATGAGCTAATTCCAGACAGGATAAAGAATTACAAAGAGGCTCAAAAGCCATCTGGAATCCTAAATAGGCATATTTTAAGTCTAAATCCATACAGGAATTAGACTTATACAGGGTTAGAGTTTACGGTGATACATTACAGTACCCGTCCCAGGCGCACCAGATCGCCCGCAGTTCTTTCCAAATATCGGAGAAAAGCCAGGAGGCGACTGTTGTGGTCGTACTTACCTTGCCGGAGGCATCCCAAGGCCAAAGGATGTCCGGTTTTTTGGTAATAAACGCCTCAATCTGAGCGGACTTGAGTTTTTTCGTCGTAATTGGCGTCGGCAAAGTCGTAACGGGTAATTCTATTTTCCTTAAACAGCGATTCAAACACCGCTTTCTGGCGTTTTCCCGATGCGTTCGCCGTCCATCCCAGGGAAACGGCAAAATAAAATTCATCTTTCATTTAAGGACTTCCTCTTTATAATCCGCAATTTCACTCTGCTGCTCGCTTACTTTCCGGTACACCTGGAAAATACGGTTGTAACGTTCGTAATTTTCCCGGTTACAGGTTTTGGTATTGATCGCCCTGTTCAGGAGGATAAGCGGACCGTAGTCCTTCCAGAGACCAGCACCGATTGCCGCGCAGGCTGCCGCACCTAGGGAACCGGCAATTTCGCCCACCGCCGATTCGGTTATAGTCATGCCATAGATGTCGGCAAATAGCTGCCGCCAGTACTGGCTCTTGCCGCCGCCGCCCACGATGAGCATTTCATTGGACAGGCGGGCGATTTTTTTGAGTTCCTCCAGAGCCATCTTGAGGGCAAGACAGACGCCTTCCAGGGCTGCGCGGACAATGTCGCTCCGTGTATGTTGAAGGTCAAGTCCGATGATCGCGCCCTTGGCGTTGACAGATTTATCCAGGGAGCATGCCCCGGCCATGGTAGGATTAAAGACAAGGCCCTTTGCCCCGATCTCGGACTGTTGTGCGATTTCATCCATCAGCTTGTAGGCATCCTCGCCGGTCTTTTTCTCGATTTCCAGAAGGTCGGAACAGATAACATCCCTTACCCAGCGGAATGTATTGCCCGCGGAGAAGGTCCCTTCCGCGGAAACGTACATACCCTTGATAAGGTGGCCGAATACATAGGGCTTGGTCTTGAAATTCAGTACCGGTTTGTGGGAGGAAACCGCAATCCAGGCTGAAGTTCCCAGGGAGGTATAGGCCATACCCTCTTCCACACAACCTGCTCCCGCGGCCATACAGGCATTGTCAACTCCACCGGCGGCTATGAGTAGATGTTCCGGCAGGCCCATCTCCCTGGCGACTTCGCTTTTTATCTTTCCGATGATGTCCCTGGATTCTCTGAGGGGCGGAAAATCTTCCGGCTTAAGGCCGAAACGCCGTATGTAATCCTGGTCGTAATTACATTTGATAAGATCATAGACCCCGCTTCCCGAAGCATAGGAATAATCGGTAGCGAGAACCCCGGTAAGCCGGTAGTTCAGGTAATCCTTGGTACCGATAAAGGTTTGAACCTGGTGGTACAATTCCGGCTTATTTTCCTTGTACCAGCGAATTTTGAAGGCCGAATAAAGATAGGCGGGAAAACCATTGCCGGTTTTCATGTACCACGCCTCTTCATTAATTTCCTCAAATATATCTTTGGCCTGCCCGGGAGCCCGGCCATCGGTCCAAATGGGCACATATTCCGATGCAAGGCTGCCGTCTTTTGCTATGGGTACAACGCCTAGGCTGTGGCCCGACACGGCGGCGGCCACAATATCGCCCGGTTTAACCTTAGCTTTAGCAAAGAGGTCTTTGGTACCGGACATTACCGCTTCCCACCACTCCCGGGGCTTCTGTTCCCGGAATTCCGGGGCCGGATAGTAGGTTTTAATCTGTTTAAAATCACTGGCAGCCGAAACGCCCTGTTCGTCAAATAAAGAGGTTTTTAACCCGCCCGTACCCAGGTCATAGGCAATAACATATTTCATATACCCCTCCTCCTTCAAAACTTGGTTTGTTTGGGAACCAGTCCTTGGCAAAAATTGTAACATTGGAACCGATTTAGAGGATCGTATAACCCCCGTCAACTACGACATCGGAACCGGTAGCCCAAGCGGAAGCGTCGCTGGCCAAGAATATATAAGTACCGATCAGGTCTTCCGGAAATCCAAGACGGGCTCCTTCCGGCATTTTGCTTACCCATATACCAAGCATGTCCTTCAGGCTGGCAACCAGATCGGTCTGTATATAACCGGGGCTGACGCAGTTTACCCGGATATGGTATTTAGAAAGTTCTACCGCCAGGGCTTTCGTCAACTGAACAACCCCGGCCTTGCTGGCACAATAGGCGGCTATGGTCTGGGGCTGGTTTATGATGTGCGCTGACATGGAGGCGGTACTTATTATCGAACCACCCTTGCCCTGCTTGACCATCTGTTTCGCCGCGGCCCGGGCGGTGTAAAAAACCCCATTCAGATTAACATCAATTACCGATTCGTATGTTTGTGGGCTGATCTCCAACGCCGGGTCCATGGCGCAGATTCCCGCGTTGTTAATGGCAAAATCAAGCTGGCCAAAATCGGCAACATAGGAAACGAGCATGTTATCCACCGCTTCCGGGCTGCTTACATCACAGCCATAACCGATAACCTTTCCTCCGCTTTTTGCCGCTATCTTCGTAGCTGCGGCCTCGGCCTTTTTGGTGTCACGTCCGATGATCGCCACCTCAGCGCCGAGTTCTGAGAATGCCATTGCAATACATTCACCAATACCCTGAGTGCCGCCAGTGATAAAGCCTTTTCGGCCTTCCAAACTAAACAGTTTTTTGACGTCCATTTATTTTCTCCTTGTAATTCTGATAATTGATCTTAAATTATCAAAATTGATATATTTCCCCGCCGCCAGGGACAACAGCAATATGAAACCCAATACGAAGTTGGTCCAGGCGGAAGAAACCCCAAGCATATTGATTCCGGTGGTCATCATGTTAACCAATATGGCAACCAGAATAATTCCATGCGCCTTGAATCTTCCAAAGATGACACTGGAAAATACCGCGATGGTCATGGCGTTAAAAAGCCAGCCATCGCCAATATTGATTGTAGCGGTGGTTAGTTTAGAAAACTGTAGAATTCCGACTAACCCTGCGATGAATCCTGAAATAAAGAAGGAAAGAAAAGTGTAAACCCGAATCCGTATCCCGCTAAAGGCGCTGGCACTTATATTGGCACCTACGAATTGCATCTTCCTTCCAAAAGTTGTCTTTTGCATAATAAAGCCGGCGATCGCGATAATGAAGAGGGAAATAATAATCAAATTGGAGATACCCAGAAAATTACCCTGGGCGATATTCCGTATGGTGTTACTAAACTTTTCATAAATATTACCTCATATATAGCGCAAGGATGGTTTCCTAAAGAAAGCAGAAATAATTGTGGGTTTATGCAGTAATG